>NZ_JBFAAF010000044.1:0-67983 GCF_040639595.1 Micromonospora sp. NPDC023814 | reverse complement strand
TCGCGCTGACCGGGGCGACCGCCACCGAGAACCTGTTGCGCCAGGCCGAGGCCGACGGCGTACTCGGCGAGGTGCTCAACGCGCTGACCGCCGACGTCGTGCCGGCCTGTCTGGGTCACCTGGCGGCGGAGCCGCTGCGGGCGTTCGGCCTCAGCGCGTACGTGGCGAAAAGTCCCGCCCTGCCGGACCTGGTCAAGGTCCTGGCGAACCAACTCCCGGAACGGTCGCTCCAGCTCGACGTGCAGGGTCACCGGGTGGAGATCCGCAGCCGGGCGATGGTGGTCGGCCACCAGGTGATTCCGGTCCAGCCCGGCCCGATCTCGGTGTTACGGGCGCTGGCCCGCCGTCCCGGCCGGGTGCTGTCCCCGGCCGAGATCCGGGCAGCCGCGCCGAGCTGGGCCGACGTCGACGACCACGCCGTCGAGATGGCGGTGTCGCGGCTGCGGCGAGCCTTCGACGACACCCCGCTGGACGGCGTCGACCTGATCCAGACCGTGATGAAGCGTGGCTACCGGCTGGCGGCCTGACACGGACACACTGTGGCCACGAGCACAGCTTCCCGACCAGCAGCGCGGCGGTGCCGGGCCCGCGCTGCACGCTCGCGGCCGCCCGCAGCAGGTCGTCCCACAAGGACGCATGCCGGTGGTGTTGGTTGGCTGATTGGCGTCCAGCCACGTGTAGGTGAGTGTCCTGTCTGGACGCGACCAGCCCGGCCGCGTCGCCGACGCCCAGGCCGCGAGCGCTGACCACATCCACCGTCACGGCCGACAATACGGCGGTGAGACCCAGGAGGACGGTCGTCGACCGACCCGTCGCCACGCCGGGTGGCTTGATGGAACGAATGCACCGGACGAGCTGTCCACGGCTACTCCACGCGCTGGTTCCATGTGGACGTCATGTCCAATTGACGAGGCCGGGCGCGGAGAGCCGGCCGCTCAGATGAACGGTCGGCTTCCCAGGCCCGTACTCATCCAGGTAACGGTCTGCGTACATGAGGGAGGTGTCCGATGACCGACCCCGCCGCGGAGAACGCCGCACCGGGCCAGGCCGCGGAGCTGGTCAGCCGGTGGGCGCGTCAGGTGTGCGACGTGCCGGAAGCGTCGGCCACCGTGCTGGCCCAGGTGCTACAGCTCGATCTGGATGCCGCGCGGCGGGTCGGCGCCCAGCGCGTCTTCCCGCCGTCGGAGGCGATCACCCACGCGCAGTTCGTGGTCGACGCCGACGGCGACACGCTGCACTTTCTGGAACTGCGCACCAGGGCACCGCTCACCGTCGCCGATCTGACGGCAACGTTCGGTGCCGGCCGGCTGGCCGCGCCCGGCCCGCACCAGGTCGCTCCGACGATGATATTCGACATACCCGATGAGGGATCGCCGCGGAAGGCGCGGGTCCTGGCCCGATGCGTCGCAGGATACCCGGACGTGGACACGGTCCGCGAGATCGTCGTGCTACCCGTGCCCGTGACTTCGGACTGACCGCAGCGGCCCCGCCGGTGAGCTGCGGTGCGGCGCGCCCACGCGCCACGCGCGCGGGCGGCTCGTCCCGCCTGCCCGCGAAGGCAGCACGCCGCCCGGGAATCCGGTCCCGCAGTTCCGCCTTCGGTCCTCCGTCCGCCGACGTGGTCTCAGTACGGACGGGACGGCGTAACGGTTCAGGCCGACGGCATGTAGCTATCTGTGGCAGCCTCGGTACGCCCCGGTGTCGGTCGGCTCATTGGCCGCCAGCCCCGCCGCCGACCAGCCCCGGACGCGTTCAGGAGGACACCGGCGCGCAGCGCACCAGTGTCTGCATAAGCGGCTTCAGAGCATCCCGAGACCGCGGGAGCTTCCTGTGAAGGGCGAACACCGCACTGCTCCACTCGTACCTCCCGACCGCGTCCAAGCCGGCGATCCAATCCGGCTCGCCGCCCGCCACATACGACGGAGACAACGCGAACGCCAGCAGCCGCAGCACTTCCACGTCAGCCCTGTCCCCATCAGTGTGGGCGTTGTCTGCCGCGAAACCGGCAAGCGCATGCATGGCGACGTGAGTCAACCCGGGCAGAGCATCAATGAGAACCGACCGCCGCCCAACGTTGTCCGTCGCAGCGAGGTACGCACGCTCAATGGCCGAATCGTACCGGCGCAGACCAACACGGCCTGGCCATGAACCCCGATCGGACGTCCACGCAGAAACGGCTCGTCGACCACCGACAACAGCCGCCCGGAGACCACCCCGACCAGCCCGCATCACGCCACCACCCTCGACAGCCGTGGCCGGTCCAACGCCGTCACCGGCACCCGACCTCGGAACCCACTCGATCACATCCCGAACCTGCGCTCCAGCCCTCCCACCCACGACCCGACCCCGCCACGGCTGACCCGGCCCGACCCGAAAGAACCCAGGCCTGAGAACCAAAGCACCCGGGTCAACCTCCACGAACCGGTCCCGGCCAGTGAAGAACCCCACCGCCCGAACCCGACCCGACCCACCATCCGACGCCACCTCGATCGTCGACAACAACCCAGCCAACGACCGAACCGGCGCCCGCGACACATCCGACCCCAAAACCGCCTCAACCACACCACGCAACTGCCGACGACCGTCCTCGCTGACCGGATCCCAGCCCAACGCCCAACCACCCCCCCGCCCCACACGACCCACCGCAGCCACCACCACATCCCTACCCACCGGCCACGACAACACCCCCAACCGCAACACCCCCCGATACCACACCTCCGCCTCCACCAGCCCCGCCACCAACCACGACCACGACTCACGCCACGACAACCCCACCGGCACCAACACCCGCCACCCACCCGCATCAAACCCACCCACACCACCCACCGCCGCACCCACCGCCACACCCGTCACACCCAACAACCCCGACCCCCACCGAGCCACCTCCTCCAACGCCACCCACACACCACCCACCCCAGACCGCACCGCACGCCCGACAACCCACAACCACCGCACCACCTCCGGATCAGACACCCGCAACTCCCCGAACCACCCAGGCAACCCCCCCGACGACCGCTCCGAAACCGACTCCACGACGAGGTTCCGCATCACGTCCACCCGGCCGAGGCCCCCGAGGTCAGACACCTCGGCCAGATCCGGACCCGACCCGGGTCCGGGACGGGCGGCGTCGTACGCTGCCTGATCCCTCGGCGCCACGGAACCCGCACCGGTCTCGATCAGGTCCGCGACCCGCGCCGCCTCCACCGGGTCGGGCCCGAACAGCTCCACACCCTCGTCCCGGAACAGCGGCGACCGGGTGGCCTCGTCCGCCACCACAGGTATGGAGCCGTCCGAGAACTGCGTCACCGCGTGCGTACCCGCCAGCAACCGTCGGCTACCCAGGACTGTCCGCAGCTGGTCGCCCAACGACTTCCCCAATGCCGGATCCTGTCCGATCGGCGGGGCCGCCCCACCCCGCAGCGACAGACCGGGCTCGGTAGGCGTTGGCGATGCCGGCGCAACGACCGGTTCCCAGTGCCGGGCCAGGTGGGCCTCCGCGACCGGGCCGAACCGGACGTGCTCCTTGGCTCGCCGCATCGCATTGATCAGCGATTTGACGTCCGCGACGTCGGCGCCCGGCTGGTCGGGTCGGGGACGACCCGCCCGCAGCTCGTCAGCCAGCTCGACTAGGTGGTGGACGGACCGCATCGGCCGCGCTTCACCCCTGACCCAGAGCAAGCGGCGGATATCCTGCCCGGTCTCCACCGAGAACGGCTGATCCGGCGACACCGCCTCGTGGACCTCGATCACGTCGAGAACCGTCTCGGGGTCGAGCGGCGGCCCGGTCGGCCGTACCAGGCGCCGCATCCGGCTGTCGGTGCGCGCACGGGCGAGGTGCTCGCGCAGGTCCTCGAGCTGGTCGCTGTAGCGCCGCGCCAGTGCCGCGCGCCGGAGGTCGGCGAGTGCCCGGGCCCCGCCACCGCGCGGCGCCTCGATCCGCGCCACCTGCCGACGCAGGTTCTGCTCCGCCGCCTCCGGATCCAGGCCGCGGGCGATCTCGAAGAGCCACCGCAGGTGCTCCCGCGACACCGCCAGGTCCGGGTCGCCGACGAGACCCCGCACGAGCGACGTGATCCGCGGCCACCCGACGACGTGCGGAGCGGTGCCCTGCGGGAAGGCCAGCCGTGCCATCGTGGTGAGGTCCGCGCGGGTGAAGGGAACGACGGTCGCGTGCGCCGTCAGGTGGGCGATATCCCAGTGTTGCTCCATCGGCCGGACCGGCGGCGGCCCGCTGACCTCCGCCATCAACGCCGCGACCCCGTCTGGTTCGGCCACCTGCCGCAGCCGGGCCAGGATCTGGGGCATGCTCACCCGGTCCGCCGGTGCCGTGAGGACGTCCGGGGAGCCGGGCCAGATCGTGACGAGGGTCAGGTCGAACGATTGCACAATGACGTTCACCACGTCGTGCGACGTGGGTTGTTCGCCGTCGAGGCTGGTGACGATGTCGAACACCACACGCACCCAACCTGGATCGGCCTCTGGCCGCGCGGGCAGGCGCACCTGGCCGGCGGTATGTTTCAGTTCCCGCCACGACCGGGCCCAGTGATTGGTGTCCGGCGACCATGCCAGGTGGGCATACCGCCGGACGGCGCGCAGGCTCTCCACGGTGAGCCCGACGCCCATCACCTCGGCGAGGTACGCCACGTCCCACAGCGCCTGCCGCCACTGGGAAGTGTTGCGCAAACCGATCAGCCCTGCGAGACCCGGCAAACCGTGGTTCATGGCGGCCAAGGACTGCAGCCGCTGGTCGAGGGAGCGGAAGTCCACCCGGCGGGGAGCGGAGTCCGCACCGGTCACCTCCTCGTCCGACACATCACCGCGGTGTCGCTCCGCCAGCCTGGCACGCCGCAGGTCGGCGAGCGGCCGGGCCGCCGGCCGGGGCTCCGCTCCCGCGATCTGCCAATACAGGTTCTCCATGGTCAGCTCGTCCGGGCCGAGCTCCCGTACGACCGCCACCAGATGCCGGACGGCCGGACCCGTGAAGAACCGTGGGTCCGACGTAGAGAACCGCGCCGGTTCGTTGAGCAGCACCGTGAGGAGCGACTCGATGTCGCGCCACTGCCCCAGCCCCTGGTTGACGGCGTACGCGCGCAACCGATGGACCGCGACCAGGTCAGCGTTCTCGAACTCGTCGCCGACCGCCTCGAAGGTGAGGTGCGCCGTGTCCCAGAACTCCCGCGCCGTCGCCCACGGAGCTCCGACCTGGTGGACCAAGTGCCAGACACCGTTGGCACCGGCGATGGTCCGGACACGGGCGAAGATGCGGGGCAGACGCGCCGGGTCGTCGCCGGCCGTGAACTCATCCATCGGACTCACCCATTCCCGAACGGGCGTGTCCCAGGCCAAGGAGTACAGTTCGTCGAACGTCACGTCGTGGTCCAGTCCGGCCAGGATGTCGGCCAGGATGCGGACCTGTCCCGGATCCACCGCCCGCGGTGCGCCGTACCGAGAAACAACGTCGCCACGGACGCGACGGACGATGTCCTCCAGCTCCGTCCACAGCAAGGCCGGCCGGCCGGAGCCTTCGGCGGAGACGCGGGCCAGCCGGTCGACGGCGACCAGGTTGACGACCTCGAAGTCCGGGCCGTACGCGGCGCCGGTCAGGTAGGCGACGTCGCGCACCGTCTGCGCGGCCACGTCCGCACCGACCTCGGGCGCGATTTTCAGCGCTGCCCGCAGCCTCTCCATGCCGCCGAGGTCGCCGGTTGGGTCCGCCAGGCGCGCGTCGAGCCGCTCGAGGTCCACCCATCTCGGTGCCGAGTTCGCGCCCGTGTACTTGTCGGCCGTCCGGACGAAGCGCACGGCCGCCCGCTCGCCGTCCGTCGCCAGCACCCTCGCGTTCGGCCACCACTCTCCGAAGTCCGCCGCGGCGCGGTCCTTTTGCGACAGCCCGACGGCGGTGACGTCCACCACCTCGACACCCGCTCGGGTACGCGAATCCAGGTCGATGTGCACGCTTTCCACGGCCCCGTGCAGCACCTGGTCGTACTCCGGGCCGGTCAGGGCGGCCAGGGCGGCGTGCAGCCCGCGCAGGTCCAGCCGTGACGGGTCGTGGGACAGCCCGCTGACCAGCGACGCGCTGCCCTCGTACATCCGGATCAGCAGGTCCTTCGCCGCACCGTCCGTCGCATCCGGATCGACCCGCACGGCATCCGCGCGCCGCCGGAACGTCCGCGCCAGGTCGTCCAGGTCGACGGGCTCGGCGAAAACCGCGCCAGTGATCCGGCGCGTGGCCGTGAACTGTCGATACCTGGCGCGGCTGCTCCTGCGCACCCACGCTTGCGTCACCGCCCGCTGGCCGGATTCCGATACGTCACGCAGGATGCGGTACTCGCCGGCGATCAGCTTGAGGTCGTCGACGCCAACCCCGGTGATGCCGAACGCCTCGTCCGGAGTGACGGTGCGTGGCGGATCGGGGGTAAAGCCGCCCGCGATCGCCTGCGCGACGGTGTAGTCGCGGCCGGGCAACGGCGCGTGCAGGAGGTTCACCGCGCCACGCCGGGCGATCTCGATGTCATTGACCCGTTCCGGGAAGTCCTCCTGGTACGCGTCGACAAACTCCCGCTGGATCCATGCCCGGTAGACCTCCAAGCCGAGGCGCAGCTGGGCGGGGAGGGCGGCGAACGCCTCGCCGGGAGTCGCTCGGGGTGCCCAGGTGAACCACTTGCCCGATTCGTCGGGATCGTGGTGGGCGACGTGGGCAGCGAAGATCATGAAGAGCATCGCCACGTGGCCGGCGACTGTCTCGCCAGATCCGAAGTCGGGCAGCGACGGCTCCTCGGACCCGTCCAACTTTCCGGCGACCCGCTCGCCGATATCCATCGCCAAATCGATCATGTCGCTCCACTGCGTCACTTTCACGCGCGGGTGTTGGGCCAGGTCGGTGAAGAGCCTGTACAGCGTCTCCGGTCGATCCCCGGCCGTGATGAAGAAGTCCAGCGTGTCATCCGGATATCTCTTGATCACGAGGCCGGCGTGCTCAGGTTCGGCCGTCATCATCGGCATCAGCCCCGCGACGGTCTGCTCCCCGAAGCTCTCGCGCAGGCGCCCGATCAGCGCTTCCATCACCGCCTGGGACGTCTCCGGATCGGCGCCGCGCACCTCGTCGTCGTAGAGCGAGGCGGGAACGCCGACCAGCTCGGCCCGATCGCCTCGGACGTAACCGGACACGAGGGACACCAGACCGGGCAGGTGCGCCAGGTTCGTCTTCTTGGGTGGCCGCTGCTGGCCGTCTGGAATGGCGACGCCGACTGCCTTGACCTCGGTGCCGATCAGCCCGCCGCGCAGGCCGGCCGGGCTCCACCCGGTTGCCGGATCACGCCGCTTCCACTCGGCGACCTTGACGATTCGTTCGGGATCGACCTGTGTAAAGCGGTCCGTGCGGGTGAACCAGCCGGGCACCTCACCCCGAACGGATTTTCCATCCACGTCGGACTCGACCGTGATCGTCCCCAGCAGGGAGGCCAGCGGCTCTGACGGCTTGCTGTTCGCCTCCGCCGCCATGGCGTCGCCGAGCCGCCTCGCCTGGTCGGCATCCATAATCGACTGGCTGCGGTGCCACGCTTCCGCCTGTGCCATGCCGGCCAGCAACGAGGTCCACAGGTCGCGCCACGCCGGAGCTGTCGGCAACCACACCGTGGCGCTGGCCGCGTCGAACCCGCCGACCCCATCGGCCGCCGGCGCCACCCTCACCGGCGGGATGCGCAACAACCCCGCGATCCACTCCCCCGTCTCCGCCAATGCCGCGGACCGGCTCGACGCCCCGAACCGCACCGACCGTGCGATCTGCCATGCCCACCGCACCACCTCCGGATTCCGCGAGCGCGGCACACTGTCCGTGGCGGACGGCATACCGGACACGTCCGGCAGTTGGCCGGTTGCCCCATCCGACGGGGTGGCTCCGCCCCGAAGCCTCGGAATCCACGGATGTTGCTTATCGGCCCGGTACCACGCACCGGTCACCACACCAGTCTCGGGATGCAACGACACGGCCGACAACCCGTCCGGCGCCAGCAGACCCGGCAGACCCAGCGGCCTCCACCGCGCGCCGACCACCTGTTGAGGATCGGCGATCACGCCCTTAATCCACCCGGCGAAGCGGCGATCGGCCGCCAGCCCCTCCGACTCAGCGGCGGCCACCGCGCGTGCCGCGGGCCCGGGCGGAGCGTCGAGAGCCGCGGACGCGGGCCCGCTCGCACCCTGCTTCGGCACGGGACGCCGGGTCACCTGCCTTGACGAACCCCGACCGGCGGTCCCGCCGCGCTTCACGGGCGCACCCCGACCGGCGGTCCCGCCGCGCTTCACGGAGCCGCCGCGGGCCGCAACCCCCGCAGTGTCGTCCGGGGGCGACGGCTCGGGTCCCCGCCGGGTTAGGATCACCCGGGTGTCCAGGTGGAAATATGTCGCACGACCACGGTCGTCGACCCACAGTCCTATCTCGATGTCACGGTAGTGGTGCCCGACCGACAACGGTGCCAACGCACCGTCCTCGGTGACATAGCCGTCCTCGCCGACCGTGACCGTCGTGTGCCTCACCCCCTCCGGAACCCGCGGCGGGTGGTCATCGGCGGAAACGACCCGGTCGAGCAACGACGACAGCCGCCGGCGTACCAGCACCGTGCCACCCCGCGTCACCGTGACCCAGCCATCGGCGTCGGTGCACAAGGTGACAAACGGGTCGGCTGAGCCGACGATCTCGTCATCGAGGTCCACGAACAGCCGCACCGCCGGCACGTGTGGGTGCGAGATCGTGCCCCCTCGCGAAACCCTCAACTCGAACGGGTCATGCACCCGGAAATCGCGCGGGTCGTCCCGGACGACATCGAAGGACCGCAACACCAGCATGTTCGACGGGTCGATCACGGCGATTTTGCCGAGCTCAGGCTGGTAACGGAGGATCACTGAGGACGGCTGGGCGGGACGGCCGACGGACCGGTTGAACACGTGCTCTCTCGTCCGGGACTTGTCGCTGCGCACCTGCCGCTCCGGGTCGCGCGTGGGCCCTGCGATGTCACCCACCTCGAGCCAGATCGCGTCGGACAGGGTGCCGGCGCTCCAAGCGGAGCCGGCGAGTTCGGACGTCCGGACATCGGTCAGCACGATCCAGCCGTTCTCCCGCACGCTGACATCGAGACTGCCGATGGGTAGGTGAACCGGCATCCAGAAGATTGCTCCGAGGAACGTCATGCGGCGGTTGGGTTGGTCGCGCCTCGCACTCACGACGTACCGCCCAGCCGGCTTGCGCACATCGACGGAGTGTCCCCCGTGGTAGCGCGGCCGGGGCGCGGCCTCGTAGCTGGCTCCGGTGGCTGGCTCGAAAGCGCCCACGACCCTGCTCTGCAGGTCGAAATAGTGCACCCCCCGCCCGTCGTCGTAGGCGCCAACCTCGCCGCGGTCACCGCCGATAGCTGATACCACCCGCCCGCCGCGGCCGGCCACCACACCGCTCGGATTGACCCGCGCGTGCCGGAACTCCACGTCGTCGGGCACGGTCGGGGCCTGCTCGCCATCGATCAGGGCAGCCCGACTGGCCAGCCCCTCGTACCGGCGCGCCACCAGCTCCTGCCCGCGGCCGTCGGAGACCCGCACCCAGCCGTCGGCCGTCGACTCGACGACCACCGTCATGCCGGTCCGTCGCGTGCCGTCCGGGTTGAGTCCGACGTAGATCCGGCCGATGACGGGGTCCGGGTGGCCCACCGTTCCCCACTCGTTCACCCGGGCCGCGAACGGCGGATGTACGGGCACACTCACCGCCGGCTCGTCAAAACGGGTAATCCGGCGCCAGGACAGGACGCGCTCCTTCGCGGGATCCAGGACGAGGACCAATCCCCGCGACCGGCTGATCCGCACGACGACCTGTGGGATCCCGCTGGGAACATAGACGCGCACGCCGTCAACCATCATGTAGCTGGCGCCGGCCCTCGTGTGCTCGGTGTCGTCGGCCTGTAGTGGCGGCGGCGGCTCGCCGACCGTGGGCCAGGGCAGGAAGTCACCGCGCTCGGCGGAAGTCAGCGGCGCCCATGACATCCGACCCGAGGCGATTGTTCGGCCCGTAACGGGGTGGCTGAGCCGGAACCAGCCGTCACTGGTGTAGCTCGCGTCCGCCGCGACTTTGGACAGGCCAATCGGAAAGGCGTGGTCGCGGCCGTCGAAGTGGACCTGGTACAAGTTGTTGACCAATGGCGCCCGCGTCAGATAGACCTGCACGCCACTGGTGGCCAACAGGATGACGGTCCTGGAGTCGGTGTGCGGCGCGTCCAGCCGGACGGTGTGTCGGACGCCTATGACGCGGCCCGAGTCGGGATCGATGACCGCGACCTGACCGTGGCGCGGACTATACCGAAGCCGGACCGCGGGCGGTGCGCTCCGGGGTATGGAAACCTTCACGCGCTCGATGCGGATTTCTGGCATACCGATCGTCTCGAGCGTCCGCTCGGGTTCGTCCAGGCGGGCCGCTCCAGCCACCAGCCCCGGCCGCAGCCACTGGCCGGCATCGGGTGCACCCGGTGCGTGCGGCATCCAGCCCTGGGCGATCCGCTCGGGGCTTTCAGGGTGGGTCACGACGAACCGACCCCGTCGGTCCACGTCGACCGTCACCGGCGCGCGCGGCAGATGAGACGGAATCTCGATCGCCATTTTGGCGATATCCACGCTCCTTTGTTTTCGGCTGGTATGCAAGATGCGCTGCCCCGGCCCGGCCCAGGCCGAGCGGGTGGACGGTCTCACCAGCGTGATCGGCTCACTCGCGCTCGCCATGGCCAGCACGACCCGGGTCTCCGGGTGGAAATACCACAGGCCGTCCTGGCCGTCGTCCCACACGCCGACGTCGAGGCCGTCGAAGCGCGAACCGACGGGCAGCCAGCCGGCACCGGTGTCGACCTCGCTGCCGCTGACCGGTGCCGTACGGACGACGACCACGTCGCTCGGGACCGTGGGAACCGCCTCGTCCGGCTGCGGTGCGGCCGCGGTGCGCAGTCCGTCAAGGCGACGGTCGAGCAGGACGGCGCCACCGTCGGCCGTCACCGTCACCCACGGCTCGCCGTTGCGGTCGACGGTCTCGATCGTGGCGTACGAACCCACGTGCTCACCACCGACGTAGAACCGCACTCCGGCCGTGCCCCCGTGCACAAGCGTCCCGCCGAGGGACACCATCACCCGGTAGGCCGGATGCACGACCAGAACGTTCGGATCCTCCCTCTTCGCCACGAAATCCACCGCCCGGACGACCCCGTCACCGTCGATGACGGCCTGCCGACCCTCCGGATTGAACCGCACGGTGGCCTCGTCCATACCCTCGGGCAGCCACACCCAGTTGCCGAACGCCCTGCTCGGCCGTGCGATCCGTCGGGCGACGTGCCGCTGCCTCTCCCCCGTGCCCCACACCGCGATGTCGACCTGGTCTCCAACCCGCAGCCACGGCTCGTCGACGGCCCAGGTCCCGGGCACCCACCCAGCGACGACCGGTTCAGCGGTCACGCGGTGGGTGACGATGAACCATCCGGAGGGGGTGACATGGGCGTCCAGCGGCTGCGACCTCGACAACCGACGGCTGAGGACGAAGTCGCGGTTGGCGAACGTGAACAGACCAGAGCTCTCCAGAGCGACCTCGTAGGTGCCCGCCAGCAGACGGTCTGGCACGCCCGCACCGAAAGCCGAGCGAACGATCGGCGCTCGGCGTCGAGGGTTGACCGCCAGGACCTGCCTCGCGTCGACGGCGTCGTCGGAACCCTCGGACTCGGAGTCGGAGTCCGCGGAGTAGGAGTCCGCGGGGTAGGGGCCTGCGGCGTCCTCGTCGTCGGGATCGCCGAGAGCGTCATCGTCGTCATAGGGGATCGTTTCATCGTCCGCATCGAAGCCGTCACCGAGGTCGGCGTGTGCCGGGCCCGCTGCGGCGCGTGGGCTCGGCCCGGACCGGGTCGGTTCCTCGGGTCCCTCTCCTGAGGTCGATGGGGCGAGGCCGATCTGGGCGAACGCGTCGGCGAGCTCGTCCAGGACCGAAGCCAGGCCGGTTTCTCTCTGGTACCAGTCGGGAAGCGGCTCGTCGTGGTAGCGGCCGAGGTCTTCGATCAGGTCGTCCAGCGGCCGGTCGAGCCCGGTGGCCAACAGCGACTCCAGCCGGCTGGTGAGCTGCGAGTAGCGCAGCAGCTTCTCCCTGGTCTCGACGACCGCCTGCTCATCGAGCTCGAGGAGCGCGTTCGGCCGGTTGAGCGGATCGAGCAGGTTGGCCACGAGGTTCGGGGAACCGAGACCGACCAGGGAGCCGAGCTTTCCCACCAGCCGGCCGGGGGTGAAGGCGAAGTTGCTCGACCGCGGCAAGGCGCCCAACGTGAACAGCGTGCGGCCGGGTCGATTCGCCCGCCACCCACCGTCCTCCGTCGGTGTCGCGACCATCCAGACGTGCTGTTCGCGGTAGGTCCGCTTCTCCCCCCGCACGGACGTCACGACCTGCGCCGCCGGATCCGCCAGGAACCGGGACACCTCTTGACTGTCCAAGCCGAGCTGATGAAGCCGCCGGTGCATGCCATAGGTCGAGGCAAACCCGCTCATCTGCTGCGCGACCCGCTGCGACATCGAACCCAGCAGACCATCCACCACCGCGCCGTCCGGACGCCGCAACTGACCGAGATAGCGGGTGTTCACGGCGGTGTTGGGTTCGATGAAGTAGGCCATCGGATACACACCCTGCGCCAGGACCGCCGACCACAACTGATGCGTCTCCGCCAGCAGGACCGTCAGCTTCGCCTCGAAGCTCGGCTCACCCACGTGGTTCGGACCGTCGATCTCCGTCTCGCTGTACGCGATCGCCCCACCCAACCGCACCAACGGACTGTGCCGCCCACCGGCCCGGCTCGCCCGGATCTCCTCGATGTACCGGTCGAACACCGACCGCGTGTTGCCACCCCGCGGGTTGACCAGGCTCACCACGTCCGAGTCCCCGAAGTGAACGAACACCTCACCATGCGACGCCCGCAGCTCCCGCAGGTAACCCAGAAACGTCAGGCTACCCACGATCGCCTGCTGGACCCCCGCATGCGGGAAATTGAGCCGATAACGCAGCATCCAACCCTGCGGTCCGGAGCCCACCGCCCGACCATGACGCCAGAAGTCCGCGTCGACGACCGACCCCTCGCCGCCGTCCTCGTCGACGTCGAACACCGGCAGATCCAGGACGTGACCGAGCACGGTCACCGCCCCCGCCTCGTCACCCAACAGCGCGTCGACCGCCGCCTGCTCGTCGGCCACCTCCTCCCGCAGCTGCTCCTCCAACCGCGCCGTCAGCAACGACGACGCGGGATCGTTCCACCGGTTGATCCCGATCACCAACCGCATCCCGCCAAGCCGGCCGCCCATCGCCTCGCGGTACATCCGTACCAGCTCGACCGGAGACCGATCGGCCGAATCTGGCCGTCGCACCACGCGACTCGGGCCGAACACCACCGCGACGAAGCCCACCGAGTCCGGGTCGACGGCCGCGCTCGACGGCGCCTGCGCCGGGGCCCGGCCGGTGACCAGCTCCCGCACCAACCCCCGCTGGTCGCTGAACCCCTTCGCAGTCCGGGCCGCCTGTGCCGTCAACCGCTCGACCGTGGCCCGCGGCGACCGCACCAACGGACGCCGGATGTCGTCCCCATCCGCCAGTCCGACTCGCGGCGGCGGTGGCAACAGCCACGCCTCCTCGTCGATCTGGTCCACCGGCACCGCACCGTGATCCGGCCCCACCCGGCGCTGCCGCCGCAGCGACGGACCCGGCCCCGCCGCATCACCCGGGTCGGCACGCTGGCGGCGCGAGCCAGCCGTCTCCGCGCCGACGACCTCGTCCTCGGCCGGCTCGACGTCAAAGTCCGACCGGTCCCGCATGTCTACATCGGACGATGAGCTCGCCCCGCCATGAAGCCGCAGGACCCACGGATGCCGGTCGCTTTCCCGGTAGAACTCACCCGTCACCACACCGGTCTCCGGGTGCAGCGACACGCCCGTAAGGCCGCCCGGCGCCAACAGGCCCGGCACATTCAACTCCGCGTTCCGGGCGCCGAACACCGGAGGCGAATTGACGATCCTGCCCAACGACCAGCCCGCGAGACGACCAGACGCCGTCAACCGGGCTGCCTCGGCGGCCGCCGCCGGCGACAACGACGACATCCCATCGCCAGCGTCCATGGCAGACGGTCGGACCGTGGCCGCGCCTGTCGTCGTCAGGAGTCCGTTGACGTGTCCCGTCAGGTCATTGAGGAGTCGGCTCATGGTGCCCTCGGGCGAGACCAGACGAACGGACAGTCTGCCTGCCTCTTCGGGGGCGTGCCGGTGCAGGAAGGCACGCACCGCCTGCGGCGTCGCGTCGACGGTCGCGTCGTGCCGCGCCAGCACCGGCCGGCCACCACGGTTCAGGCCGACCACCACCGTGAACGTGCCCGGCGCGGAGAGCGCCGCCAAGGACGCGGCCGACAGCCCGTCGGCCGCGTACGCCGCAACCCCTCCCGGGAAGTGCGTGTAGGCGTATCCACGATCGTCGGTCCCAGAGCGCACCGTCGGCCCGGCGTCGGCCGCCTCTCGCGGCTCGACCGGGCGGGCGCCCGAGACGAGTTGGCCCAGGTCGGGCGGCACGTCCGTGTCGTCCAGCTCGACGATCCGCGGCTCGAGCGACGCCGCCTGCGCCACCGGCACTTCACCCTCGGGCTGGTCACGCGTAATCACCGACACCATGGCCGCCTCGGGTCGCGACAGCAGCGGTGCGAGGTCGTCTTCCCCGACACCGTCCAGGTACGCGCTGACGAACAGCGAGTCCCGCTGCGCCGGGGACAGATCGGCCAGTCGGTCCACGGCCGATCCCAGCTCGGCGGTGGTCAACGGATTCACCGGCGAGCCCAGCAAGACCACCGTCGCCCGCGACATCATCAGGTCGACCCGACCCCGGAAGAACGCCACCGTCAGGTTGTTCACCCCCCCGACCAGCTCCGCCAACCGCCGCGCCTCCACGATCGACGGGTAGTCCGCGGCCATCGCCACCAGCGTTACCGGGTCCAGCGGCTCTCCGCTGGCGAACCGCTCCTCGATGATCATCCGCGGATGGCGCGGGTCGAGCACCTCCCTCTCGGCCAGGAACGGTACGAACCCATGCCACACCATGCGGGTGAACAGCGACACCACACCCTCGACAAGCGAGTTGTACTCGGCGGTCCCGGGCCCGAACGTGTCCCGGTACCGGACGTATCCGGGGTGCTCCATCTTGTGGAACAGCTCGTGAACGAATGTGGCTGCCGCTTTCGTCAGGGTGCGCTGCTGATCCCGCTCGGTTGGCCCCAGCGGGAAGAGCTGGACAAAGACCATGCCGTCAAGGTGGGACCCGCCCCAGCTCCGCCATATCTTGAGGATCTGGTCCACGCGGTCGGGATCGGCCACGATCTCGTCCATGACCTCCGCCGCGATCCGCCCCGCCGGGTTGGTCGGGCGACCCCGGACATCGAACCCGGCCGACTCTCCGTGCTCCGAGGAGACCTTGCGGAGAGAGGGTTGCGCGGACAAAAGGTACCTGAGTTGTCGCAAGGCCAAGGACCGCCGGCTGGCCTCGCCTATCACGCTGAGCCATGCGCCGCGCTCGACGAACTCGTCGCGCAAGGTGCCGGGCTCGCCAGGACGGTCGGCCACCAGCCGGGGGGCTCGTGCCAACCGCCCGAACACGCGGTCGATCTGCTCGGCGGCGAGGTGCGCGATCCGCTCGAAGTGCGACAACGTGAACGGCTCGGACAACGCCCCATGCTCCGCCTCGCCCCTGCCGGCCAGTAGGGCGGTCAGTAAAGCAAGCAGCTCGTCGAAGGCAGACCGCAGCTGCTGCCGGTACTGCTCGTCGGTCGACCGGCTACCGGCGGACCCGGCGGAGCCCGCCTGAGACCTCCGAGACACCGGCGCCAGCGCGTAGACGAGGGCATCGCGCCGGCCTGGCGACGGCGGCACCGACAACGCCGCCATCAGCTCCGCCGGCGGCGCGTACTGCACGACATCCCGATACAGCAGGTAAAGCGCGACCCTGAGGACATCGGGGTTCACCGGCGCCGGCCGCTGGTCCGGGTCCGGGTCCGGGTCCGGCGAAAACAACAACCTCACGTGGCTGCTCAGCCACCGCGCCGCCAGCGCACGGTGCCGCAACGGCATCTCCAGGAACTCAGCGATCGCCGCAGGCACCGTCGGCGCGAAAAACTCCTCCGGACGGATCCCGGCCAGCGCCGCCGCCATCCGCTCCGGATCGAACACCCGCGGCGGCATTCCGCGTACGACGGCGTCAGCCGCGTCCAAGGCAGCCACGCCGCCCTCGAACCGCCCCGCCAACACCTCGGCCAACCACGGCCCCGCCTCCGGATGCTGGGCGACCTCGCGCAACACCTCCCGCACCGCCGGCACCGACCACAGTTGCGCAAGCTCTTGATCATCACTGAACTGCACCAACCCGACCACCGCCGCCGCGGCGTAGCCGGCCCCCCGCATCGACGAGATCAGCCACGCCTTGCCCTGCACGGTCAGGAGGACCGCCGGATCCCCCGCCCGGTAACGCGCCACGACCTCGACAATCGCCCGGTCCGTCAGATGCGTTGTCTGCCACGCTTGACCCCGCAGCCACATTTGGCTCGCGTCATGCCAGGCCAGGAAGGGCGCCACCTCGGCGAACCCCAAGCGCGCAGCGGCCCGCTCCGGCCCCAGCGCGGCCACGAACCTCCGCCGGCCACCGGCCCGCTCCGCCCGCAACAAGACCGCCGGCACGCCAGTTCGGGTGTGCAACCACAGGCCACCCTCGTAGACCGCCAGATCCCACAACCACCCCACCGTCACGTAATCGGCCAGCCACGGCAGCACGGAGCCAATCTCCCCGGGCGGGAGCACGAACATCCCGTCATGCGGCCATGCTGGATCCACCGTCACCGCCACCTCGTCGGCTGCCGCCCGCAGCACCGCGGCCGCCTCCGGTCCAACCGACGCCAGCGCCGACTCCACCGACCGCTCGACCTGGCCCAACCGCGTCGGCACCGGCGCCACATCCACCCCTGAGGCTGCCGCCTGATCAGCCATCGCCCGGCCCACCACCAACGCCGCCACGACCGTCGGAACGTGGATCGGCCACGCCGGACCTCGGCCAGCCAGGAACAGCTGCTCACGCAGCAGGTCCGGACGAGCCATCAACCGCTCGAACAGAGGGTGGACGGCAACCCGCGTACGCAGACCGGGACTAAGGTTCAACAAACCCAGCTGCGCCCACCGCACCAGCATCGGCTCGGAGGCGTCATAGAACACGAACGCTCCCGACGTGACCATCTGGTGCAACACCCGCACGACCAATGCCGGACTCACCGGCGCCACGACCTCCCAGACGCTCCCGCCCTCGGCTACCACCCGCTCCCTGGCCGGCAGCACGGACGCCGCCACCAACACATCACCGATGAACGCCGCCACGCGATCCCGAACCTCGGGGACGATCACTGCCGACCGCGACGACCACCAGGTCCGTAGATCCCCCAACGCGCCCGCGATCTCGTCGTTGCCCAACACGTCGTCGACAAGGTCCAGCACCGGGCCGCCCTCGGCCAGACCCGACACCTCACCGACCAACGCGCGCACCCGGTCCGGCGACAACCTCAGCTCCGGCAGGGTCGTCCCCACCAGATCCTGGTACCGCGTCACGAAACGCTCGACCAACGCCGGCGTCGCCGACGACGAAGACCCGGACTCGGGTGCCCCACCGAGCAGGGCGAACCGCGGCACCCATCGCCCCGACACCAACTCGAACTCACCCAACCGCACACCGGTATCGGGATCCACCTCCACGAAACGGCGATACCCCGCACGCCAGCCGAACGCCCGCCGCTCGTCCGCGCCCTCCACAACAGACTCAAAGGCCTCAACCGGCGTCAGAACCCCCTGCAACCCACCCACGGACTCCCCACCACGAGCCCCCCGCACCACCTCATCAGCAACCCGATCCAACACCGACCGGTCGCCGGCACCGAACAGATCCGCCCACAACTCCCGCCGCCAACCCGGCCACTGCCCCACAACCGCAGACCGACCCGCCAGCCGCCCCAACACGAACGTCAATGCCCCGGCAGACCACGGCCACGGCATTCGATCACCAGCCGCCACCCGCCAGAACGCCTCCGCCCGCACCAACCCACCAAATAGGTCCTCCCATGCCGCCGCCCACGACACCCCGGCCCGAACCGACACCTCCCAACGCCCCACATCAAGCCAGCCACCGGCGTCACCATCCACCGTCGGCACCACAGCCACCGGTGGCATCCCCACCACCCCGGAAACCAGCTCCGCACTCCCAACCAACGCCCCGTAAACACCCCCCGGATGAAACGCCCGCACCTGCCGGCCCAACGCCGACACCGGGCGCGCGTACCGGTCGTCCGTCAACCGCAGCCGTCCCACCCACGCCGCGCCCGCCGATGTCAACGACGCCACCGTCACACCCTGGCCCGCGCGGCCGGTCGCCAGCCGCTCCAGTCCGATGACAGCGGCCTCTTCGACGGCCTCCGCTTCCTGCGGATCGAGGAACACCTGGTCGTCGAGCGCCTCGCGCGCCGGCGGCGGTGCGGACCCCAGCTGTCCGATGGCCTCTCGCACGGCCCGCACCGACAAGGGCGCCTTCGGCGACCCGAGCATCGCGACCGCGAACGAGCTGACGAAACGCTCGGTGTCGCCGAGGAAGTAGAGCGCCATCAGGTTCTCGGCGCCGATCAGGTGGATCAGGCGCAGCGCGTTGACATACTCATCATAGCGAAGTCTGTTGATGCGAGGCGCGGGGTACGGCCGGCTGGGCGCGTACGGGCCGCCGACCGTCGCCAAGACGCGCTGCCACCGGCCCCAGTCGTAATACAGCAGCCACCAGCTCATTTCGTGCAGGGCGGTCGGCACGCCCTCCAGCCAGGCCCTACCGCTGCCGGTGTGCCAACTGAATGCCTCTCCGAAGGAGCGGTGGCCCGCATGCTCCCGGAAGTGCACGTCCTCGTGCATGCCGACCTGGAAGAGTTCCACCGCCATGTTCAGCCTCTCCTCATCGCGGTCGGGAAGCCACCGATCGACCAGGATCGCCCTGCCCTGCAGTGCCAGGCCGGACCAGTTGCGCATGGCTTCGGCCCACTGGAGCCTTCGGACCGGGTCGTCGAGCTGCGCCGTGATCACCTCGAGCGCGATCTGCGACTCGCGGTTGGAGAAGGTGAGAAGGTCCAGCCGAGCGCCGTGCTCGCGGTTGACATCTAGCGTGTGGATGTGCTCTCGGATTGCGTTCATGGCGAGCTCACGGATGCCGTCGTCGGTCTGCATCTTGGGCTCGAAGTACTCCCAAGGGTCGAGGATCGTGTCGTCGGGCGAGCCGGTACCGCCGACGTACGGAATCTCCAGGCGGCTGTACGGCGCGAACGTGATGTTGTTGCTCTCCCGGGCCTCGTTGATGATCTGGTTGACCCGGTCCCAGCCGAGCAAGCGCCCGGGGACCCGATCCTCCGGCCGCCGGCCGCGGAGCCGGTTGGCGACCCGGCCGGTCCGGGTAGCTTCGAGCTCATCCCACAGGCGGACACCGTACGGCTCGGGGTGGCTGGGCAGGATCTCTTGGAATTCCCGGAGGGCCTCCGCCGGCCGGGCGGGTTCCCTGCTCATCGCCGCCTCGGCGGCTTCGACGGCGGCCAGCGACGGTAGGTCGACGACCGCGCGAACCATCGCGGTGCCGCCGAGGTCGGCGAAGCGGTTGGTCACCTCGTGCATCAGCCGCAGCAGCATGGCGTCCTCGCGCAACTGCTCGTGTGTGCGCCACGCCACCGGCGGGGCACCCTCAAGTTGCCGGGCCAGCACGAACCGGAAGGCCTTGAGCTTCTCCACGCCGGGCAGCGCGAACAGCGTGTTGTACCTGGTGTCGGGGCCGTGGTCGGTCAGCATGTCGGGCGTGAACCGGCCCGCCGGCTGACCGTGCGTGGCGACCACGCCGCCGCGGTCGGCGGCGGAGACCAGCGCCGCCATCCCGCCCTCGACCCGGGCGTCGACGACCCGCTCCAGGACCGGCCGCACCACGGGCAGCCGCACGCGGTCCAGCACGGCGGCCCGCACGTCGGCCGAGGCGAGGAGCGCCGCGAGCGTCACGTCGTCGGCGTTCAGCAGCATCGCCACCGCGAGGAACTGGTCACGCTCCCGCGGCCGCGGTGTCAACAGCTCCACCAGGAGCCGCTGCTGCTCCGGCACGGTGAGCGGAAGGTGCCCGGCGAGATGGCGCATCGCCTGTGATGCCACACCGGCCTGATGGACGGCCGGCTCCGTCACGGCCGTCCCCGGCGACGTCGCCTGGTGCACCAGCTCCAGCAACCGCTGGCCATGATCGCGATCCGTGTACTCGGCCTCGTCGATGCCGAGAACGCGGGTCGCCAGGGTGGCCAGGCCCGCCCGGTCCGGCGTGAGCCGGCCGGCCTCCAGCACGTCGTAGAGACGGCGTACGATCCGCAATCCGTCGGCGGTTGGCCAGAGGCGCGGCCCGTACAGCCGCACCGCCAGCCCCGCCACTCCGCGGCTTCGGCGCACCAACCACCCGCGCATGGCGATCGCGGCCGCCGACGGTGATTCGGTCGTAGCCTCCGTCGCCGGCGGGTGCAGAGACTCGGCCAGGGCCAGTATCTGTGCAGGGGTCGCCAAGAGGGCTGACGCGTTGCCGGTCGCCGCCGCGGCCAGCACGTCGGCCGCGAGCCGGTCGGCCGGCCGTACCGGCTCACTCGCGGGCATCCGCAGCAGCGCGCGGACGTGATCGTCCGGGGCCGGCGGCGGTCCGGCTGGCTCGGCCGCCGACGCGGCATCGTCGTCGGCCATCTCGACGGCGACCGTGATCCTGTGCTGGTCCACGCGGTGTTACCTCCGGATGGGGTGGGTCAGGAAGCCATGCAGAGCCCGGCGAGGGCGGTCGGCGCGACCACGGTCGGCATGCGCCGCCCGGCGTCCGCTCCACCGCGAGCCTGGACAGGCTCGCCGCCGCGAGCTCCACCCGCGAGCGGCAGCCGGTGCGGATACCACGGCCGGGTTCGGCCGGGGGGTAGCAGGGGGGGATCCCGCGCTCCCGCATCACGGCGGTCACCCGGGACCGCAGGAACGGTGCGGGGACGGTGCCGCACGCCTCGTACGCCTGGCGCAGCCAGGGCCGCGGCTCGGCCGCCACGGCGCCAATCGCCAGGCACGTCTCGACCAGGTCGGGACGGTGGCCCCGCCGCCGGGCCAGCGCGGCACTCGCCCGCGCCGCGACCGTGTCGCCGCACGCCAGCGCGCGCACGAGCAGGACGGTCTCCCGCGTGATCCACGGCTCGGCCCGCGAGCGCCACGACTCCACCTCGGCGAGCAGCCGGTCGGCGAGGGCCACGTCGCCCGTCCGCACGGCGCGCCCGGCCAGTCTCGGCAGCAGCTGCTCGACGCCGATCCGCCCGCCTGCGTCGCGCAGCCGTTCGACGGCGCGCCAGCCGTCGCGCAACGCGGCTGCGGTGTCGCCGCCAAAGCGGTCCGCCATGCCACGCACACGACCCACGCGGGCAGCGCCCGGTCTCCGGCCGGTCCGGCATGACCGTCAGGCTGTCGGCAGTCCGGCGGGCATCGCCAAGCAGCGCGCGTGCCTCTGCCGCAAAGATCCGGGCCAGGTCGGCAAGGACACTCGGCCCCGCAGCGTCGCCGGCCGGCAGGGCCCGCGCCGCCGAGACCACCGCACCGCCGCCAGCTCCGCCGCGCTGACCGCCGTCTCCGCGGTGGCGGGAAGCACGGGGCTCTTCCTTTCCGTGGAAGGCGTTGTCCGGGTCGGAGAACCACCATGCGTAGGGGCCCGCGGGGTCAGCGCCGGCGGGCGATACTTCCGTGTGGACGGACGCTGACGCGGCGGCCGCCGTGAGGTCCGGCGGGAAGCCCTGGTCGCGCGGCGAGGACGCGATCGCCTCGGCCAGCTCGTCGTTCCGGCCGGTCCGGACCAGCAGCGGCAGCAGCCGGGCGCGGATGCCCTCGCCTTCCGGGCCGGCGCCGGCGTGCCACAGTGCCGCCCGGATCCACCGGACCACCCGCTCCGGGTCCTGCTGAGATACGGCGGGGTTCGCTCCGTGGCTCTCCGCCATCGCGGCGAGCCATGCGGCGAGCCGGGCGTCGGACGGCATCAGAGGGCCGGCCAGGGCGAGGTGACCGGCGAGCGCCGCGTCGTCCGCGGTACCGCCGAGGCTGGCGCGGCGGAGCAACGCCGCGGCCAGCGCGCGGTGCAGCCGGGCGACAGCGATCGGCCCGGCATCCTCGACGAGGCGTGCGGCGAGCGCAGGGCAGCCCGCATGGAGCCGGTCGGCGGCGTCGACGACCAGCACGCCGGGCTCCACGAGCCGGTCCGCCGCCACGCCGTACGCGCCGAGCCGTTCCCGCGTGGCCTCGGCGAGCACCGGTAGGTCGTCCAGCGACAGCGGCGCCACCGCAGCCGCCGTGGTCAGCACCATCGCCGGCACCCCGAACGCACGGGCCCGCACGACGAGCTCGTCGCCAGGGGGAGACGCGGTCGGCGCAGTCGGATCGGCGATGCACAGGCGGCCGCCGTGCAGCGCCAACCGTCACGCCCGGTCGAGACTGTCCATGACGGACATCAGAGTGCCGGATGGCCGAACAGCGGTCCCAGCGCCGCGCGCAGCGCCGGAAGCACCGCGCTGTCCGGCGACGCTCCGCAGACCCGGGTGAGCAGCGACTCGGCCGCGTCGTCCGGCAGCCGCGGCACATCGACCACCAGGTCGGCGCGCGCCGCCAGCTGGATCGCCGCCGGCTGGGACCCGTCCCGGCAGGCCGCGACGACGAGGCAGCCGCGGCGGGCGCCGCGTCCGCCAGGCAGCGGAATCCGTACGGGTCGGTGGCGTCCGCGAAGCTGGCCCGGATCACCAGCACGCCGGCCCTGCGCCAGTCACGGGCGGCGGCTTCCAGCAGAGCCGTCTTGCCGATCCCGGCCGGCCCGCGCACCAGCACGAGCCGCCCCCGCCCGGCGCTGTCGTGCTGGGCGCCGCGCAGCGCCGCCAGCTCGGCCCGCCGACCCGAGAACGTGGTGCGCTGACGCATCCGCTCCCGCAGGTCCACGCCACTCCCCAATCGCCCGTCCGCCTGTACGACGGACCGGTCGCCCCGTGCGTTCATGCTGGCGTGGCGCCATCCGCCGTCGCGCGGATCGGCCTGAGATCCCCCGCTCTGATGGAGCGGTGGTTACCTGCTGCCGGCTGGTGCAGGGGTAGCGATAGTTGGTTCGGCTGGTTCCTCCTGGCGGGTGTGCCCAAGCGGTTTCGTACTCGTCGGGGCTGAGGTAGCCCGGTTCCTTCTGGATGCGGCGGGTGTTGTACCAGCCGTAATGGCAACAGAGGACGCCCGTACCAGCCGCTGGCCGTCGAGTCTGGGAATCGAGATCGGCGCCTCGTTGAGGACCGCGGCCGCTGTTGACCCCTGCAACAACGTTGAGGGCTGGCCCCTGGTTTCCGCGTGGGGCGCAGCGGTCGCGGTGATCGACGAGGATGATCTGCCCCTGGTTCGCCGGCGGGCTGAGGCCTTGGACTGGGCGCAGGATTATCACGACGTGGCGCTGGTCGACAACAAGGGCGTTGTCGTGGCCTCAGCCAGGATCAATGACGGCGCCACAGGGCTGAGCCAGGTCCTGGCCCTGCTCGCCGAGCATGGTCCCGAAGGCGGCAGCTGCCGGTAGCGATTGAGACGAGTCAGGGACTGCTGGTCGCAGGGCTGCGGTCCGCCGGCCCCGGTGTCGGTCGGCTCATTGGCCGCCAGCCCCGCCGCCGACCAGCCCCGGACGCGTTCAGGAGGACACCGGCGCGCAGCGCACCAGTGTCTGCATAAGCGGCTTCAGAGCATCCCGAGACCGCGGGAGCTTCCTGTGAAGGGCGAACACCGCACTGCTCCACTCGTACCTCCCGACCGCGTCCAAGCCGGCGATCCAATCCGGCTCGCCGCCCGCCACATACGACGGAGACAACGCGAACGCCAGCAGCCGCAGCACTTCCACGTCAGCCCTGTCCCCATCAGTGTGGGCGTTGTCTGCCGCGAAACCGGCAAGCGCATGCATGGCGACGTGAGTCAACCCGGGCAGAGCATCAATGAGAACCGACCGCCGCCCAACGTTGTCCGTCGCAGCGAGGTACGCACGCTCAATGGCCGAATCGTACCGGCGCAGACCAACACGGCCTGGCCATGAACCCCGATCGGACGTCCACGCAGAAACGGCTCGTCGACCACCGACAACAGCCGCCCGGAGACCACCCCGACCAGCCCGCATCACGCCACCACCCTCGACAGCCGTGGCCGGTCCAACGCCGTCACCGGCACCCGACCTCGGAACCCACTCGATCACATCCCGAACCTGCGCTCCAGCCCTCCCACCCACGACCCGACCCCGCCACGGCTGACCCGGCCCGACCACCACCTCCGGATCAGACACCCGCAACTCCCCGAACCACCCAGGCAACCCCCCCGACGACCGCTCCGAAACCGGGCCCACGACGAGGTTCCGCAGCCGCTCCACACCGGACAACGCATCCGCGTCATCCCCGGAAAGCCGGTGGTAGAGCCCGGGGGGGATCGGCAGGCCCGTCCGCGACGGCGTCGCCGGCCGCTCCGGCTCGTCCGGGTCTGTGGGCGACGCGCCGGAAGGAGCCTGCGCTCGATCAGGCGGTGGGACCGAGCCGACGGGCAGGGTAAAGCGCGTCGGCTGAGGCTTGTGGAGCAGCGCCGAAACCCGGTGCTCGCTCTCCATCCTGTGCACGATCACCGCGTTGAGCGCCCAGCCAAGGATCTCGGCGAGTCGCTCGGCGTCGTTGGCGTGGTCGGGGTGGACGGTGAGCTGATGTGTTTCGCCGCGATGGGTGCGGAAGAACGCATGCCGCAAGTCGTCCGGGGCCAGCCGGAGTTCGGCACGGGTGCCGGGGCCGGGCACGGCCGTGGTGATCTGTACAGCGAACCGGTGCCCGTCGGGCGGGAACGCTTTGATCCGCCCGGCGGCGCGCACGTCGATCCGGTACCCGGCCAGTCGCGGACCGTTGACCGCCGCCCACAGCCGCATGGTGAGCGGATCGTTCCGGTGTGCCTCCCCGAGCGCCCGCCCGGCCGCCGCAAGGTGGGTGTCCAGGACGACCCCCTCCGACGCGGGCTCCTCTACACCGACGTCGTCGGTCTTGAGGGCGGGGTCGGCCGGCAGGGTGTCGCGGAGCCGGGCCAGCGGGCTGTTACCAGTGACCAGGTAGCCGTGCCGGCGGCGCAGGTCCGCGGTCACCGCCGCCCACCGCCGACCGTCGGGGTCCTGCCCGGTACGCAGGCCGAACCGGTCGAGCAGCAGGGACACCTTGATGCCGACCCGCTCGGGGGTCAGGTCGGCGCGGGCGGTGCGCAGCGGGTCGTACGCGTGGTCCAGGTCCTTGGCCAGGTCGTACAGCTCGTTGATCGCACGATGGTCCCGGCGGGTCAACCGCACCCGCTCGACCGGCGCCGCACGCCACAACGCCGGCGGCTCCCCCCGCCGCGACACCGTACCGATCCGGATTACCGCCCGGCGGACCAGACGGCCGTGGTGATCGAGCCGCTGCCGCAGCGACCTGGGCATGTGCCGCAGGGTGTCGAGGGTCCCCGGCCAACCCGGACCCGGCACCGGCCTGATCCGCTCGTTCACCGTCTTGGCCCGGTCGAGCAGCCGGTGGATCTCATCTGCCAGCTCGGCCTTGGTGCTGGTCATCCGCTGGGTCTCGGACAGCGCCGACCTGATGCTGGCGACCTGCCCGTACAACGGCGCCGATACCCGCAGGATGTTCTCGCCGAGACCGGTGACGAGCTTGGCCGCGGCGCCGACGCCCAACACCACACCCGCCGCGATGCCGACCGGGAAGACCAGGGTGAGCGGGCCGGCCGCGGCCAGATACGACGCCATCGTCGGCAGGTGCTTGTAGTAGAGCTGCAACCGCCCGGAGACCTCGCGCGGGCGGCCGGCCGCGTCGTTGGCCCGACCCTGCGCCCGCGCCTCGGCCAGCGCCGTCATGCCCAGCGACCGCACCTTCCGGAGCCACCAACTGTTCCCGGGATCCGCCTGCGAGTGCTCATCGATCGCACGCGGCGGGGTCAACTCCGCGTTGCGGTCCCCGTTCAGCAGGTAGTCGGCCGCCTGGTCGATGTACCGCAACCGCTCCAGCGTGTCCCAGCTCGCCACCGCCACCAGGTCGGCGAACTCGTGCCATTTCAGCCCACTCCACCCCGCCCCGTAGGCGCCGCCACTAACCGCCGCGGCCACGACGTTCAGCTGCAACAGATCGACCGCGCTGGCCGCCAGGAAACCCAGCACCAACGACGGCAACTGCGCCGCGCTGTGTTGTGAGCTCACCCGGAGCGCGTTGTGCAGGCGGCTCGGCTTGCCGTCGGCCACGCCCCGCGCGACCAGGTTGTAGGTCTCGGCCAGCTCCGACCGGTGGAACGGAGATTTGCGACGACCGATCATCTCGGCGATCAGATTGTCGGTCTGCCCGGCGATGTCCGCCATCATGTCGGCAACCAGTCGCCGGGTCTGTTCGAGGTCGGCGCGCATCGCACCGTCGACGCGCAGCCGGCCGGACACCTGGCGGTCCCTCTCCTTCCGCGCCAGCAGCTCCCGGATCCGGTAGTAGGCGCTCTCCACGAAGTCGTTGCGCAGCTTGTCGTTGGTGCGGGACCACGCATGGGCGTACCGGTCGGAGGCCACCTTCTCCGGATGGTCGAAGACCCAGTCGGCCGCGGCCTGGGCAAGGTTCGCCAGCACCGTCAGGCCCACGGCGATCCCGCCGGTGACGGCCCGGCTGGGATCGGCCGCCACCACGGCGGCGAGCGAGGCCAACGACTGCGCCAACCCGGACGGAGACCGCTTCGTGATGTTGGCCATCGGCCCGGCCCAGGACGGTTTGTCGAGCGCCGACCTGTCGACCTCCAGGTCCGGCTTGGCCAACCGGTCCTTCGGTAACTCGTCGCCGCCGGCGCTCATCCGCGCGTTCGCCGCGTCCGACCATGCCTGCGGCGCCGCGGCCGCCCCCTGACCGGCGAGGCTGGCCGCGATCAACTGTGTGGTACGGCCGGCCAACAGGCCCGCGCCCGCCGTCGTCGCCATCGGCAGGACCGTCGACACCACCCGCCGCATCGTGTGTTCCGACAACCCAGGCTTGCTCGGTACCGGCGCCGGTGACGTGCCGCTCCGCGCGGCGGCACGGACGGCCGCGATCGGTCCGGCGTGCTGGGCCGCGAGCGCCGCCCGCAGCTCATTACCGACGGCGGCCGGCAGACCCGGCTCCTGGAGCAGTTCCCGCATGCTCTGCGCTTGCATTCCCAGCAGGCGGTCCAGCATCCGCTGGTGGAACGTCGGGCGTCCCGCCTTCGCCCGCGTCCACCGCGCGATCGTCGAGGTGCCGGCGTTCCGCAGGCGAAGCAGTGCCTCGTGCTCGGCGAGCAACCGCAGGCCGTGCAGGAGCTGATCATCCAGCGGCTGGCCCAGCTCGAGGCCGAGCGCCGGCCGGCCGGAGGCGGCTTCGGCCGCGAGCCACGCCGTCAGCACCCCGGCCACCCCGACTCGCAGCGCGGCGTCGCCGGCGTCGCGCCGCACCTGGAGCACCCGCCGGTCCCCCGCCACGTCCAGCCTGACCGCCATGGTCCGCGGCCACTGCGCGCCGGACACCACCTCGATGTCGAACGCCATGAGCCGGCGGTCGTCATCCGGCTCCGGGCGCACCCCCGGGTCGAGCCGCAGCCGCAGCACGTCGCGGTCGCCGTCCTTGTGCACCCCGGCACCCCGCAGCTCCCGCGACGTCGCGGCGAACGCCGCCGCAGCCGCCCGTACCGCCTGGACGAGCTTGTCCGGATCGGTGTCGGCGCGGGTGCCGAACAGGTGCTCCATCACCCGTACCACCGCCGACGGGGGCAGACCGGCGCCGAGCAACCAGCGGCCGACCGCCTCGGCCCGGGCCAGCCCGCCCTTCTGGTCGCGGAGCACTCCCAGGTCGGCCAGGTCCCGCGCCATACCGGCGTCGAGGGCGGCGACGACATGTGCCGGGGCTTTGTCCGACGCGGACTCCAACCGCTGCAACCGGTAGGCCAGCCTGGCCAACCTCCCCTGATCCTCGGGCCCGAAGTGCAGGAACCGCTTCCGGGCCACGCCCTTCGGGTTAAGCAGGTCAGGGCGGGCCGAGTGCGAGTACACCTGCCAGAGCCGCCGGCCCAGCCCACGGCGCAGCGCGCCGACCCGCCCGCCGGCCCAGACCAGCCAGCCAGCCAGCTCGTCGGTGGGCAGGCCGACCGGCACCCGCAGCACCGCCTCCGGAAGCCGGCCGCGCACGGCGGACTTCACGTCGTCGGGCGCAAGCAGCAGTGTCGGCGTGGCGTACGCCTCGTCCATCTCCACCCGGATGTCGAACGACCGCCCGTCGCGGTGGTACCGCACCACCCCCGGCCGGCCGTCAACCGCGATCATCCGCCGGCCGAACGACGCCGGATCGGACACGCCATCGATGTTCCGCAGGGCGGCGTCCACCATCGCCTGCTCCGTCGAGTGGATCACGCCGCCCACCGGCACGGACTCCGACCGCACCGGGTCGTGCAGCGGCTCGGGCTTCGAGCGAGTGGATCCGGCCGCAGCGGGCCGCGCCGGATTCTCGGGGCGCAGCATGGTTTCGATCCACGGCCCGCGCCGGCGTCCCATCGCCCGTACGGTCCTGCGCATCCACGGCGACCGCTGTCTCCAGTACTGCGCCTGCAGCGTCGCCGCCCGCTGCTTCGCCCCGGCGGCCTTCGCATCAGCGCTCGCGTCCCGGTCACTGGCGATGATTTCGGCGATCACACCGGCCAATTCGGTGGTCAACGCGTCCACACTGACGTCCGTACGTACGCGCAGGACTCGTGGGGAGCCGTCGTACTCCACGTCGTTGACCGCGCTCCGGCCGTCCGGCTCGACGAGGATGAGCGGGACGACCCGCCCGCCGTTGCCGGGTAGCCGCAGCCGCAGTTCGTGTCCGCCGTCGTCGGGAAGCTCTCTAGCTAACCCGCCCTTGAGGTCGCCGATCAACGAGACCAGGTCGGTCAACGCGCCGTTGATCCGCTCCAGTGCGCTGGCCGGGTCGGTGACGGCCGCCCGGCTCCAAACCCGCTCCAACACCCGGCGACCGTGGGCGTTGAGCTCGCCGAGCTGGGACAGCAACCGCCGGCGCACCGTCGAGTGCGGCTGTCCGTCCAACAGGCCCATGTCGCCCAGCCGCAGGATCAGCGCTTCCTCGTCCCGTACCGTCCACTCGTCCGGATGTTCCTTGGCGTACATGGACATCACGGCGACTGCAGCCCACCGCCCGCGATCGGCCGGCGTCAACACCGCGAACCGTCCGGGCCGCGACGCCTGGTCCAGCACCAGGCCGTCACGCTGGTACAACAGGTGGCTCAGCCGCGCCCACCACTGCTCGGCGAACCACTGGGTGGCGGTTCCGGCCAGTTCGGCGGCGACCACGTGCGGGGCGGACCCCTGGGCCACCACCAACCGGGCGGTGTGTTCGTTACGCCGTACGACCGACGCGACGCTGTCCGCGATGGCGAAGCGCGACTCCGGCGCTGGGCCGAACTCGACACTCACCGTCAGCCGCCGCGTGCCCTGACGGAATGTCAGCTCACCGGGCAACGTGTCCGGCAGCCGGTCCGACTCGAGCTCGACCCCGAGCCAGCCCCACGCGAATGCCCGACGCACCGCCTCGATCGGGCCGACCGCTTTGACGGCCGCTGCCACATCAACCGGCGTCTCATCGATATGCTTCGCGTCAACGGGCGGGCCAGCCGGCGCCTCGGGGTCGGCTCGGGCTACTCCCCGGTCTGGCGGCTGACCGCCGGGTTGTCCGGGCGACCGTCGCCGCATGGGCCCCGCACTCGGCAGGTAGACACCCCGGCGGTCCGTGACGCCGAGCGCCGCGGGCGGCAGCGCACCGCTCTCGGCCGCCTCGAGCCGGGCCGATATGCTGCCGATCGGTTCGGCGAGCGTCTCCCCGGTAAGGCTGCGCAGCGCGGCAACCACAGACGGCGCCGCGCCCTGTATGAAGGTCGACTGACGGGACACGGCCGGCGAGTTCGCCAGCGGCTCGGCGGTGAATTCGGGCAAGAAGACCGGCTTCTCGTCACCACGCACACGTGCTGCGAGGCTTTCCCCCGACGCGGTTCCAGATGCCACACCTGCCGAAGATGGTTCCGCGGGAGGTGACTCGTCCTGCGTCTCCCCGGCCCGCGCCATCCAGGTCATCGATCCGGCGAGCGTGGTCTCCCTGCTGCTGAAAGCATCCTCATCGACGCCGACCACGCCCGCCGAGGGTCCGCAGTCGGCAAAGGGTCGCCCGGTAGCTGCCGTCTCCCCGTGAAACGGCGTCGCCGGGAGCGTCACCCACGGCGACGGTCGGGTCGGATCCCTTTCCAACCTCGCGGCCGCTAGTTCACCCATTCGACGCCCATCGTGTAGTCAACTTGATGCTCCGGTCGAAACGACGGCAGAACCCCTTGATCGAGCATGCCCGGTCGACTCGAAGGCGCGACTCCGCTCAGTTGAATTCAAAGCGAACCACGATTGAAGATGACTTCAGCGCTCGTCGGAACCGGCGGGCACGGCATCAGCTGTTTGACATGGATAGAAGCGTTGAAGCAATCACCCTGACCAGCCATGTTGGTAGAAGGCCAGCGACAACACGCCAGTTCGTAGCCGGCCCGGAACAATTCTGTTGCGAGCCGTTCAGGCAGCTCACGACAACCACAATTAAAATTCGGGAACTCGACGGATGCTGGTCTCTTCGTGTTTACCGCTGCAACTGCCTGTTGCGGTGGTTCCCCATCAATTAAGGAGACCTTCAACTACTGAGCCCTTTCCAAACCTGATGTTGCTGGTCAGGCTGGTAGGCGGGGGCCGTAGATCGATGAGGGCGAGGCTCCAGGTAAGACAGCAAATCGACCAAAACCCGATGCCCCGACCGGGAGCCTCGCCTGTGCTGTCCTACCCCTCCACGATCTCGTTGTCCAGCCGGACCTTGAATCACCTGGCCGATCGCATCCGCAGCCACCGCAACCACCGCCGATCCAGGTGGCGGCGCCTCGACGCGGGACGGCAGGCACTGCTCGCCCTGGCTCACCTGCGCAACGGTGATACCTACACCCGGCTGGCCGCCGGGTTCGCCGTCGGCGTTACCACCGCATGGCGGTACGTGCATGCTCGCGACGGCCGCCGACGACCTGGCCACCGCCATGGACCGGATCCGCCGGCTGGCGTACGCGATCCTGGACGGCACCCTGATTCCGATCGACCGGGTCGCCGACCAGAAGCCGTACTACTCCGGGAAACACAAGCACCACGGCGTGAACGTGCAGGTCATCGCCGATGCCGCCGGCCGCCTCGTATGGGCTTCGCCAGCGCTGCCCGGCTCGGTCCATGACCTGACCGCAGCCCGAACCCACGGCATCATCGAGGCGCTGACCAGTGCAGACGTGATGACCTTCGCCGATAAGGGCTACCAAGGAGCCCGCGGCAGCGTGCGCACTCCGTTCAAGCGGCACCGCTTCCGGCCGAAGCTGTCACGCCGGCAGAAGGCCGTGAACCGCGCCCACGCGAAAATCCGCGCCCCCGGCGAACGCGCGATCGCCACCCTCAAGACCTGGAAAATCCTGAACAAGCTGCGCTGCTGCCCACGGCGAGCGACCACGATCGTGCAGGCCATCCTCGTTCTGCACCACGTCGAAGCCAACCGCTACGCAGGATGAAAAAGGCTCACTCCACCGGCAGCCGGTCCAGTCAGTCCTTCGCGGCCGCGACGAGCAGCGCCGAATTCCCGATCCCGGCCCGTCCGCGCACCAGCGTCAGCCGACCGCGCGGCGGCGTCTCCCGCAGTGCGGCGTCCAGCGCGGCCAACTCGTCCTGGCTGTCCGCGAAGACGCATCGACGGCGGGGTCGGTCGAATCGGGGCCGCAAGAACACCGCAGGCCCAGGTCGTCACGGGCGTCGGGTCACGGCCGCGTCGTCCAGCCGCGACGGCAACCGGCGGAGATCGCCGCCCCTGGCGTGCGGCAATCCCGGCGGCCACCCGGGGAAAACCCTTACCGCGCGACAGCGGCCAGGCCTGAACTACCGGAGTAGACCGCGAGCTCCGCGACGGACCACCACGAGCTGCTGCGCTGGTCAGGCGCAGCGAGCGAATGTCTTGACGAGCAGCGCTGTCAGTCGCCCCGCGTGCTGCGGCCACAGGGCCCGCAACGGCAGCACCGCGGAGATCCACTCGTACGTGGCCTCGGGGCCGAGGCCCGTGATGGCCCGACCATCCAGGACGAAGCTGTCGGCTCCTGACAGCGCCTTCGCGACAAGCTCGAGCGCGACCGCGTCGGCCCGGTCGGCACGCGTGGCCGCGCGGGCCGACACGAACCGCGCCAGTGCATCGACCGCCTCGTATCCTGCCGCCGGCAGGATCTGCAACAGCGCGGCTCGCCGCCCGCGGTTATCGGCAGCGGTGAGGTAGGCCCGCCGCACGTCCCACCCATGGCCGACCGGTGATGCCCGCTCGCCACGACGCCGGGGATGCTTGCCCGCCGCCAGGCGCGGGCTCCACCGGATCGCCCCAGGCATCGCGGCCAGCCGGGCCGCCGCACCGGCACGGAACCGGGAGAACCACGGCCCGGCATGCGCCAAGGCCGACTTGGCGTCCAGCCCTATCACCGGCGCATAACTCGGCTCCGCCGGATCCGACCCGTCCGGCTCGAAGCGCCTGAACTCGCCCATCTTGGTGACCACGCGCAGGCGACCGTCCGGCCCGATCTCGGCCCGACCGATGAACACCCGTCCACCACGTGGGCTGACGAAAACCCGATCCTCGGATGCCCAAACCGTCAGCGCGTGCGCTGTGGCAAACGCCTGCGCCTGCGTTTGCTCGCAGGCCAGCAATGCCGCTTGCGATACGCCATCTGCCCTCGCGAGCGTCAGCCCCTCCCGCAGCGCCGCCCGCGTGCCTTCGGTGAGCGGCGAGCCGTCACCCGCGCCATGTCTGTGCACGACCGCTGTTCCGGGGCGCACCGCCATCCATCGCATCACCGCCGGATCAGGCTTCAGCCCCACCCACACGTGCCACACGCCACCGCCGCGGAACAGTCGGACATCATCGATCCCGAGCGGCACCTCGACCTGCTCCCCGGTCGCCGCGGGTACCGGGCCGAGTTCGAAGGCCGGCTGCTTGCCAAGCCGGACGAGAGTGATCTGCTCCACGACCCCCGGAAGCCCATCGTCCTGCAACGCCGCCCGGAACCGGTCCAGGAACTCGTCAACCAGCCGCGGGCCGTCGACGACCCACTCCAGCGCCGTCCCACTGAAATGCCGGCGCTCCACCATCGCCACGACCGCAGCGGCTACTTCCTCCGGGCCGAGGGTCACGACCGTCGCCTGCTCCCGGTGCCAGACCTGGATCCGCTGACCGTCGTTGGTGGTCGTGGCCAGCACCCGGTTCACGCCCGGCAACACCCGCACCAGGTCCGTCGTCCGCTCGTCCCGAAGCCGGGCGAACCGCTCCGGGGGCGTCAACACGAGCACGGCGCCACCCCCATCGGAGATCAGCAGGCCGGACGCTGTGCCGCCCGCTATCGGCAGCGGATGATGCCGAGCAGGGCGCCCGTCGGGTAGCAGCCAGACCCAGTCGGCCGTCCGCCACTCGGTCATCAGGTCCGCGATCATCTCCACGATGACCCGTCCCCCCGACTCGACCAGCATCGAGTCCGCAGGCACGGCCGCCGCGTCCACCGGCCCGGCGGCACCCGGCGGGAGGTTGACCCGCACGCGCGTCCGTCCGTTGGCATCGCGGGACACCCAGGCCCGCTCCCGGACCTGCGGCAGCGTCATGCCCTCGCGCAGCGGCGGTGGCGGAGACGGCAACGGGCGCAGCCGCTCGAGGACGACCTCCGCCTCCCAGTGGTCGGGCACCCCGTGCGCCGCCGCGTCGGCGACCACCACGCTGCCAAGCGGCAGACCGAGCAGGACGGACACGTCCCGGCCCGAGCCGGAGGGGAACCGCAGCAGAACTTCGTCGGGGCGGACGAACGCCGGCCGGGCCGCCGACCCGAACACCAGATGCCGGCCGTCCAGCAGGGTCTCCCGATCGGCCACCGCGTACATCGGCGCGTCCAGCACGGGGAACCGGCGCGTCGCCGCGTACGCGGCACGCAGCACCGCCCGCATCCCGACGTGCCCGTCCGCAGCCAGCTTGTCGCCATCTGACCCCGCCTCGATGCCCGATCTGGTCCGCTCGGCGGGCGTCATCGTCCAGGCTGCCAGATAGAAGCGCAATGCCAGGATCTCCGCGGACACGGGGGCCAGGCCTTCGCGTCCGCCGGTGACCACACGAAGGTCGGGCGGGCCGTCGACCCGCATTTCGCGCCGCAACTCCTCGGCCCGATGATGGTTGATCGTCCAGGCGGCCACCGACAGATCCGCTGCAGAAACGTCGTCCCGCGCGTCCACCGGCCACCGCCCGAAATCCCGTGGCGCAGGCCACCGCGGACGAGAGGGAGGTCGCAGTCCTCGACCACGCCCGGCACGCCCGCGCGTAGTCGCGGCCGGGGGTTCACGTGGCAGCCGGCCCACCGCGTGCCCCAGCCGCTCCATCGCCAACCGCAGCTCCGAGAGCATCGCAGAATCGTTCTCGGTGGACGTTTCCGGCTGCTGAGTCACACGCTGGTAGATCCGTTGGAACTCGGCGTTGAGACGCGTCAGCCTGATCGTGTAGGGATGCTCCGTGACAGCGGGTCTGGTCAGGCCCCGCTCCGTCAGCGCGGCGTAGACCTGCCTTTCCAGGTTGTCGAATTCCTCTCTCACCCGCGCCGCGCGCGCCTCCGGCGCCGGGGGTGCCGCCTGCACCTCCGGTACCGGCCGAGCCTCCCCCGATGACGACCGGGCCGAGTCGTTCGGCAATGCCTGCTGGGGCTCCGCCGCCGGCATCCTCACCGCCGAGTCGTTCGGCAATGCCGGCTGGGGCTCCGCCGCCGGCACCCTCACCGTCGCCTCGTATTCGGTGCCGGCGGCTACAACGGTCACCGTCGGGCGATCGGACGAGCCGTGCGCCCGCTGGAAGCCACGGTCGGTGTGGTTGAACACGACCAGCCGCAGGCCCCACACGTCCGCGGTGACCTGCTCCACCGCGGCGGCGGCGCCGGTCGCCCACACGTCGTCTCTCCGGATGGCGTCGAGCACCTGGCGCTCCGCCGCCCGCCGCTCGGATGACATGCCCTGGAACGTGAACAGCCGCGCCCAGCGGGACGGGGCACCCCGCGCCGCCGCGGCAAAGTCCTCCTCCAACCGGCGCGCGACCTCTTCAGGCATCACCTCGCTAGACAGCCCACCTGGCAGAGCGCGAGGATCGTTGACGGTGTCGGCCTCCCGCACCGCGCGGAAGAAGCTGCCGTTCCGGACCAACCGCCGCCGCAGGCGCGCCTGCCAGAGGCGTCCGCTTAGCTGCCCGGCAGCGAAGGCGACGAACTCCTCCTCGGCTTCCGTCGCGCGCAGGTTGTCGGCGTCCAGTCCTTCGGCGATCAGCGCCTGGTGGATGTGTAGCCGCGATTGCCCGGGGTCAGGCGCCTCGGCCAGCCGGCCCAGGAATGGGCGGGGCTCTTCCGCCAGCTCCTCGTAGCTCTCCGGGTCGCCTCCACCGGGTATTGGCTCGACAAGCAGTCCGCGGCCGGTGAACTGGTCAAACCGGAGGTGCGTGTACCACCCGGTCCGCGGATCGCCCACGATGAATTCGGGAGCGCCGGTCCGACCACGGGTCGCCCGCAGCATCCGGTATTGCTCTCCGGTCCGCGGCGATTCGGCGTTCGGCTCCCGGACGTGGACGCCGCCCACCTCCCACACGTGCCGCCAGAAATCCGAGCGTGCGGCAACGTCACGGATGCGAGCCCCGAGGTCGTCCGCGGGGGGAAGTCGCTTATCGAAGGTCAGCCCACGCCCGATCTGCTGGCCGTACTCCTCGGCGTCGATCGCGACCGGATCAACCGGAGAAGATGAGCCGTCGTGCAGCACCGGCAATGGCCGGTCGAGCCCGGCCACCTCCCCACTGAAGGTAGCCCGCCCGTCGATCGTCACCTCTTGCCGGAGCCACCGCCCGGTCCGCTGGGCGAGCACCAGCGGGTCGCCGGGGCAGTGCGTCGCGACCTGCCTCCAGGTGACCTCGTCGTCGGACTCCTCGAGCCTGGCCCGTGCCGACCCTTCCACGTCGTGCCATTGAACCCTCCACGCGAGCGGCGCCGGCACTGGCGCCGTCTCCTCCGCGTCGACGGTTAAGGTCACGCGGGTACCGGTCGTAACGGTTGTTTGCTCTTCGGACTCACTCCAGGCGCCGAGGTTGACATAGCGTGCCAGCTCTTGAAGGCTGCGGCCAAGCCGCTCGACCAGGGTCGCCGGGGACGCCGGCCTCCCGCCCACCTCAGCGCCGCGGACATGCACCGGGATACCGTCCGAAATCGCCTTGTCAATGGCTGCTATCGCCGCTCTCGCAGCTTTCAGCCGCTCCTCCGCCGTTTTCTCGATCGTCCGATGCGGATGTTCCTGGTCGGGGAGATCCAACAACAACGGCGTTTCCACCGCCAGGCGCTCCAGCGCGCCTGCTACGTCGTCCACGAAAGACCGGGCTATCTCCACCAGGCCCCAGAGATGCACCCTGCTCCGGAGACCCCAGAGGTGAGCGGCCGCCGCGGCGCCGTTCACCCAGGTGGTCTGCTCCGCGCGGCCAACAGCGTCCCAGGCCCGCGCCACGGCCCTGGGCGGCGGCATTTCGGCCAGGCGGTCACGCACCTTCTGCCGGAGGCTGGGCGAGAGTCGCAACAGGTTGAGCCGGGCGAGCCGCTCGTGCAGCGGGAGGTCTGGGTCATAGCCGATGACGCCGAAACCCGTACTGCTGCCGAACGGATCGGCACCGTCCTGTACCGTTCCCAGGATTCCGCGGAGGGCCCAAGGCAGCTGACGGAAACTAATCGGCTCGATGGTCTTTCGCGTCGAACGGTCCTGGTCGTGCCAGACCTCCTGGGTCGGCACCAGGGCAACGGCCAGCAGCAGGTCGGCGACGGCCTGTGCCAGCTTGGCACGGCAATCGGCGGGGACGGGCCCGAGCCACCCGTCAAGATCGCGCAGAACGGCGGTGACCTGGGGATCACCGAACACGTCCGGCACATACGATGTCAGCCAGCCGAGGCCGCCGGCGAACCACCTCAGTCCCGCGCCCATGCGCTCGAGTTCCGGATCCGTGAGCCGCATCAGCTGCGGCGCCTGGGCCCGCAGGGCCCGGTATGCGGCAATGAACTCGTGCACGGCCGGGTCGTAACGGTGAGCGGGCCTCGTGCGGCGCAGCGGTGGCCGCCAGTCGGCGACAGCCGCCCCCTCCGGGTGGGCCGCCGCGGGCTCAACCTCCCATCCACCGGCCAGCAGACCCGTGACATCCACCTCGAACACGCCAGTTACCGTCACCTGGCCGAGGGAGGACTCCGGCAGGAGGAACGTGTCCGGGTCGGCGAAGCGCAGCTCTCGCCCATGCATCATCGGGGGCGCACGGCGTGTGCCCACCGCGATCGCCGCCCCGGCACCCACCCGTACCCGTAAGAGGTAGCCGCCCGAGTGGCCGGCCGCGGCGGCGACCGGGTCGGCCATCGCGAGCACCCACGGTTCCCAAGCGGCGACGCCTCGGAAGCTCCCCTCCAGCGCATCCGGCGACCACACCACCAGGTCCACCGCGTCGGCATTCACCGCCGGAGGTCCTCCGGCCGCCCACAACAAATCCGCCTCTCGAGGCACAAGCGAGGGCAGCCTCAACCTGGGCCGGGACGACGACGCGGCCACCGTCATCGCTATCCGGCCGTGTTCCGGCGCCGGAGCCTCCCCCCCGGCCCATTGCGCCCCGGTGACCGGCCGCAACCACCCCAGGGCCGGCACCCACCGGGCCGGCGGTCGCCATCCGTTCTGCAGCAGGCCGTCATCCGGGCGGGTGCCCGCCTCGCGCGCCCACGTCGTGGCGACCAGTGACAGCTCCGGCCCGTACTTGCCGATGATCGCCTGGCCCGTGGCGGTCGTCCCGAGCACCGCGACCCGCGTCGAGCGAGCCAACTCGACCGGAAGCTTGTCCAGCAGGGCACGCAGCCGGTCCAGCCGCGTCTGGCCGCCCGAGCCGAGCAGCAGCGTCAGCCATCCCCGTCGCGCCGGCAGCAAGGCCAGCCGCTCCGGCACGGCGTCAACGGGGTCATCCCCGAACACCAGGAGAAGATCCGATCGGATTCGCAGGACGCCGTCCGGCAACCGCGCGTTATCCTTCCGTCGCCAGGCCGGCACCGGCAGCAGGTGTCCCTCGTCCGTGGTCGGCTTATAGAGGGCGTTGCGTTTCCACGCTTCGGTGCTGTACAGCACCCCATCCTCGCCTCCGAACACCTCGCCTGCGGTGTGCAGCAGCGCCACCGCGCCGTTCCAGGAGACCGGGTCCACCTTCAGCCACCAGGGCAGCCCCGCCGGCAGCGCGTTGGCGAACACCAGCTGGTGAGACTCGTCCGGGAGGTCGGCCAGGACCATGCGGTCGGTCAAGTCCACGGCGAACTTCCCAGGCCCGCCGACCACCCACATCGGCGGGCTCGCCCGGGGGAGGCGATGGACCGCGGTCCGGAAATCGTGCTCGCGGTCGGTGGTCCCCTCCACCGCCGACCGCAGCCACCAGCCGGCGGCGATCCGTTCAACCCGCACCCCAGTCTGGACCGCAGGTCGCTCGGGCCAGCGGCCGAACCCGTGCCGGGCAGGAGTCGTGTACGCCAACGGCACATGGGTTCCGTCGACAATCGCACCCGTCTCGGTCGGCACCAACGCGCGCCGAGGTCCGCCGGCGGCGTGCCACAGCCGCAGCGCATCGTGCAGTTCGAGTTTCTCCAGCCGGCCGTCGAGGTGCAGCATCAGCCTGAACGAGACGTGGACGAACCCGCCGACAGCCCGCCGCCACCCGAACCACGAAACCACTGGGAGGTCGGGTATGAAGATCCGGCCATCCGCGAAGACCTGGAACCGGGGGACCAGCCGCGTGTCGTCCCAGGGCTCGGGCCGCACCTCACGCGAGACCTGCGCTCCCTCGATCGCATACGCCGAACGCTCCGCCGGAACCCGGGCCACCTGGTTCGCCCGGGCGACGTACTCCCGCACGGTCGCGTCGGGATCCGGGCCGCGGCCCCGCCGCCCCGGCTCCAGAAGAGCCGCCGCCTCGGCCAACTCCCGGTGCGCCGCGCCGGGCGCGTACGTGCCCGCTCCGAACATGTCCCGGTGCAGCTCTTGCCGCCAGGCCGGCCAGTCCGCCGGGGCCGCGTCCATGCTCGCCAATGCCGCCAGCTGGGCCACCAGCTCGTCGCGGCTCAGAATAAGCTGCCGCTCACCGACCGCGAGCAGGTGCAGCGCCGCCAGGTGCGCCGCTGCGTGCAGGAAGGTGACCCCCACATCCGTGATGGGCAGGTCCGGACGCACCCGGAGCGACCACGTCAGCGGGTCGACCCGCGCCGGCTCCTCCGGCCGCCCCGACACGTCGTCCAGCTCCAGCACCGCGGGTGCCGGCACACCCAGCAACGGTGCCGCCTGCCGCGCCAGATCGCGCACGAACTCCTGGACCGGACCCGCGAACGGGCGTCCCTGCGCAAGATGCCATATGTTGCCGGACGTCATGCCATCGGCCAACCGCATCCGCCAGTGCCAGGACGGCAGCTCCCCCCGGCTCGCGTCCAACAGGTCCACGTCGCCGTCGACGATCACGCGCGGCAAGCCATTTGACGGCGGTGCCCCGGGTCGGGTTGGGTCCAGTGCCGTCGCAGGTCGTCGAGGCGCACCGGACGGCGGCCCTGGGTCGCCTGCACCGCCGGCACGGTGGACAGCATCGACCACATCCGCCACGTCCGCCCGCTCGGCAACGCCGCTCGCCTCCATCAGCCCAGACCCGGGCCGGTCGAGTCCTGTGCCCATATTGATGTCGCCCATCGAGTTTACGACCGCCACGTCGTGCCGGTCGAGCGGCGTCTTCTCGACGTCCCTGACCCGGGACGCCGCGTCCGGCGCGCCGAGGATGTCAACGGCGAACTGATGCAGCCTTTCCCGGCGGCTCGGCGGCGCCCACCGGATCAACGCCGCGGAGGGTACCTGCGCCGCCGGAGCGAGCACCTCGACGCGAACCAGCAGCGCCATCTCGCGCGTCTGCACCGGAAACCATCTGCTGGTGCCGGCCGGCCGCGCCTCTGTCTCGCCGCGCACCCGAAAAAGCACGTCGCGAAAGACGAGTCGGTTGGTGTTCGTACAGTGCGTCGGCGAGGTTTCCGGAGCGACGCCGGGAAAGCGAACGCCACGGCGAGATCGAGCGCCGGACAGCACCCGGGTCCGCGAGGTCGCACCGGCGACGAGCGACACGTCGAACCAGTTCACCGTCAGCGAGGATGTGTTTCCCGGAGCCGAGCCGAACCGCCGGTCAACGACCGCGTTGTTCACGTACGGCGATGTGCCGCCGACGAACTGCACGCTGACCTGCTGCTGCCCCTCGGCGCTCAGGTGCGAGACCATCGCTCGGATGGGTTGGTTCTCGATGATCACGTCGCTGCCTCGCCCGACGAAGTACACCACCGGCGGGTGCTGCTGGCTGTCGGGCTCGAAGTGGTCGGTCGACTCGGCCCAGGGACTAGCGTGCGTCGGCTCTATCGTCACGGTGCCGCGGAGGTCGACCGAGCCAAGCAGGCCCCTGCGATAGCTACGCCGATCGCCGCCCGGTCGAAGCAGCCAGTGCAGGGCCGCGTTCGTCGATCGCCCGGCGAGCCACCCGTCGATCTCGTCGGCGACCGCGTGCGACGCGGACAGCCAAGGGATCGAGTCGTTCGCCGCCGACGCCAGGAGCTCGCTCGCGTTGAACCAGCTCACCATGTAGTCCCTCGGCATGTCCGCGAACGGCGCCATCGTGCCTGCCAGTCGCAGGTACGGATCCGCCGCCGACGGGGTAGCACCGAGGAGACCGGGCAGACGCGGGTCGCGCAGCGTCGCGGGCACCAGCCGCGGCCCGTGCTCCTGCCACGACGGTGGCGCGGGTAGGACCGGGCGGCGCGGGGTGTCAGCGCGTGGTACCCGCAGATGCGCCAGCACCGGCACCCACTGGGGGCTCCGGCGGGTCCCGTGCCATCCCAGGGCGACCATGGGCCCGACCGAGTTCAGGGAGACCGCGCCGAGGGGCTGCACCTGGACCGTGATGCCGAGTTCGAGCGGGTAGCTGAACAGCACGGCGTCCTCGTACGCCTTGGCGCCGGTGCGCGGCGCATACCGGTAGAACCGCACCAGCCGAAGGGCGGCGCGCCGCGTCACCGTGGCTGACATTCCAGGGGTGTGCCCACGGATCGTCTCCGGACTCCCCGGCGTGAGCGCGTTGACTCCTGCCGTGACGCTCGGTGAGACGACCCGCCAGCGCCGTTTTCCCACCTCCCTGCCGGGCTGCTCGTACGTCTCGATCCCGGCTTCGGTCGAGTGCCGACCGGGCAGCCGGCGAAGGTTCTCGGGCGGGACGCTCTGGTCGGGTCTGGCCACGACCGCCACCGTCAGCCTGACCAGACCGCCGTATGCGGTCGTCACGAACGTCAACGACTTCAGCGTGACCGGCTGGGTGGGGAGCATGTGCCGGCCCGCCTCGAAGTAGCGAGGAACCATGGCACGCAAGGCAGCCGGCGCCGAGATGTCCGACAGGATCTGGTGGACACCGGGTAGGTAACGGGTGGAGCCGGGCTGGGCAACCCGGGGCAGCGCCGCCTCGATCGCCGCCACGCCGCTGGCGTGCAGCTGCGAGCCCATCGCCGCCAGGGTGGTTCGTCCCTCGTCGCCAACGCCGCGCTCACGCACGTCGGAGATGGTTCCCATGCCCAGGCCCTGGCGGTCCACCAGCCGCCTGGGCAGGTAGCGCACCGCCCTGTCGGCGGGAAGGCGGCCTTCGCGGAAGGCCACCTCGTCCTGGCGCAAGGTGTGGTCCTGGGCATCGAGCCGCGCAACGACGTCGGCCGGTAGGCCCGCGATCGGGGCGGCCTGCGGCGGGACGCCCGTGAGCTGGTTGATCCGCTTCATCACCCGCCAGAGCGCGAGCAGCTCGTCGAAGTTGAGATGGGCTTCGATGCCGTACTCGACATCGAGCGCCAGCGTGTGGGTCTTCGCCACGTCAAAATCCAGCATGGACAGCACGGACCGTGCTGGGTTGCGGGAAGCGGCCTCGACAACGGCGATGAACGTGAGGGGAATCTCGATGTGCCACATGGGCCCCTCGTGAACGGTGACGCGGGTATCGGTGGCGTCGTCGGTTGTGAGGTCCGTGGTGGTGTTCGTGACGCTGTGCCGATACGCGGCATTGGGATACGTGAGCAGCCAGTTGCCGAGGCGGGTACGGAACAGGCTCGCCCGGACAGGGGTGATCTGGTGGTTTCGGGATCCCGTCTCGTTCTGCGTGCCGCCGTCGGTGATGTGCACCCAGTCCTCGAGATAGAAGACGCTTCGGCCGGCGAACGGCGGCACGTAGCGCGGTTGCCGCGGATAGGCGGTCAGGAGCAGCTGCCCCTCCTCGTCACTTCCGAAGCCGTGCGAGGACACCTGGTCGGAGGCGATCGCGGTCCGGGTCAGCTGGTCGTTGGCGGCGCGTAGCCGTGCCGGGCTGACCAGGTAGCGCCGGATCTGGGATGAGTTCGAGCCGTGCGCCGCGGGCGAGTCACCGAACAGGGACGCCGCCATCCAACCGCGGGCGGTGCTGCCGGTCGCGGTCTGCATCAGCTGTCGGAACATCGAGCTGAGCTGCCGCGAGCCGCCGACCTCGGCCACGCCGGCGACGGTCGGGAGTCGGGCATCGCCCGGCCTGCCGAGCGCCGCGAGGTCAGCCTCCGTCACGTCCCGTGGCTCGCTCACCGTCGGCGGTGCCGCCTTCGTCGACAGGACCCGGAACTCGGGGACCCAGAAGCGTGCCGACCAGACCTCGAAGTCCCGGCCCGTCTCGTCGACGAAGCGCCACACGGGATCGTCGTCGTGGGGCGAGTAGATCGCCGCCCGCAGCTGAAGGTTGGCACCGAAGGTGTGCGTCGGCTCGCCGTCCTGTTGCTGGAAGAACACCTCACGGGTGTACGACCATCCGGTCGGCGACTCGTAGCTCGCTTCCCGGGTGTACTGGTACATGCCGAGGGTCAAGGGCACGTTCTTCAGTACCTTGTTGATCACACCGATGACGAGGTCCAGCGCGAAGCCTCCCCAGATCCGGCCACCGGTGGTGTGCGAACCCTCGAGTTCCACGTTGACCTCGGGGTTGAAGATGACCCTGTTCGTGATGCTGGCACCCTCGTGCCGGGCCACGTCGTTCGCCGGCCTCGTGAAGTACAGACGCAGGTAGACGCGCTCGATCCCGAAGAGGGTCTGGCGTTCGAAGGGGATGAAGACGCCCTCTCCCACTCCGGCGTCGTCCCAGTTGGCCTCCAGGTAGTCGCTCGACTGGACGTTGAGCAGTTTCCGGAACTGGATGACAGCCTTGCCGGTCATCTCTCCCTTGGAGCACACGTAGCCGTTCTTCGCCAACCATCCGCGCACCGCCCGTTCGAGCGGCCCGACGGCCGGGTGCGTTGCCAGTTGCCCGCTGCCCCGCTCGCCCCTGCGCAGCTGGTCTAGGTGCGCGAACCCGGTGCCCAGGCCGTACTCGATGCTGGCGGGCGGGTGCAGTGCGGGATTGGGCGTGCCGAGTGCCTCCGGGATGTGGCGCGTGCGGGCCCCTTCGTACTCGCTGGCGGCACCGATCCAACTCACCGGCTCGGTGGTGCCGTCCGTGGTCTCGATGGTCGCGGTCCAGTGCACGTCCACGTCCTGGATGAGCGCGGGCGCGGGCTGGAGCTTGGTGGACGAGCCGTCGCGAACCATGCCGGACTTCAGGCCGCGGTAGACCACACCCGCGCCGCCCGACTGCTGAGTTGCGGACTCGCCCACGCCCATGCCGACGACCCCGCCGAGTCCGCCGGTCGAATACGTGCCAAGCTCGGTCATCGTCTCGGTCGCGTTCGGCGTCACCACGGTGCCGGCGCTGGCAACCGCGCTGACGTCGTTGCGGATGGTCACCGCGCCCGTCTCCTCGACGGTTCCCTTGTGGTAGAGCTCGAGCGGATTACGTCGAGTCCGCGCGACGTCGAACCGCGGTATGAAGTCGGCCTTGAGACGGAGGACTCCGATGTGGTTGCCGTCCTCGTCCAGCAGCGGCTCGGAGAAGAGGCCGTCCGTGCGCAGGACCGGCCCGGCGCCACCGATACTGTCCGCGCCGAGCAACTCCAGCAGGTGCCGTTGCGACTCCGGCTCAAGCTTGTCGAGACCGGGTAGTCGACGGCGCAGCTCCCGCTCGACACTGCCGGGGTCGTGCAACTGGTCGATGACGAACATCGCATCGACGATCTTCGTAACGTTCGCCACGGGTCTGATCGCCCGTCCCGGCCGGGCGAGATGGTCCGGCCACCACACGGTCAACAGGTTGGGGTCGGGCCGGTCCAGGATGCTCACCGACTCCCGCGGGTTGCTGCTCACCGCCGGGGCGACCGTGACCGACCAGCTCAGCTTGTAGTACACAGGGTGATGCGGGTCGCGGTTGCGCTGCACGTAAAAGCTGTCGGCGCCCATCCGGGTGAAGACCGCACGACGGAACTGGTTCACGGTCCAGCGGAAGTCGAACCCGGGCGTCAGCGACCTGAGCCACCGAAACAGCCGCCAGCCTCGGCCGAGTCCGACGACCGAGCGAAGCGAGAAGGGTAGGTCGCGGAAGTTGGCCGTGTGGTACGAGGCATCGGCCGACGACGAGGTGCCTGCCCGCACCTCGCCCTGCACCTCGGTCGTGTCGCGCGGGTCCTCGGCGCGCTGCTCGTCGGACGGCTCCGCCCGCACGGCAAGGAGCGCGACGGTCATCCGCACCGCGTCGGGACCATGGCCGAGAACGTACGTGCTCCCGCTGGGCGCGTGCAGTGCGGGAAGGTCGTGGCTCAACCGAGCCGGGATGGCGATCTCGTCCAGGTCGGCGTACACGTCCCGCCGAGCCCTGCCAGACACTCGGTGCCGGTCCACGAGGGCCTTCGCATATGCCTCGCCGAAGTCGCGCCGCACCCGCAGCAGCACCGCCTCGCCAGGCACGCTCTGCTCCCAGAACTGGAGCAGAGCGGCTTCCGCAAGGTCTTTCACGAAGACCGCCGTCTCGGGGGTGAACTCCCGCTCGTTGGTGCTGCCGACGTAGCCGCCCCCGTTGCTGAGGTCGGTCAAGTCGAGCTCGAGGCGGTTGCGCAGCCGCTCGATCTCGTCGCTCGACGAGGGGCCAGGCTGAGCCGTGAGCTCATCCAGCCGTTGCGCGGCCTCCGCGTAGGTCAGGTTGTACGCCTCGTCTTCGATCGTCAGTTCCGGTTCAGCGGGGACCGTTGGTTGCCCTGGCGACGTCACACCCTAAGACTACCATTCCGATAGGATAACCGGGTTTCTTCCCGGCGGGCCTGGGCAGGGCCTGAGCTGAGTAGGGAGCGTTCGCGCAGCCCAGGGGTGTGCTGACTGCATGTTGGGGCGGTCAGCCTGGCTGGACACCCGGCCGGTCCGCGCGGTGAAGTTCGTACCGCCGACGGACCTGCGTCGCTGGGGCTCAGCGCGAGGTTCGTGGATTCGGCCGGCTGGCCCGACGCGGGCGGCTGCGGTGGCGGGCCGTGCAGCGTGAACCAGGGTGGGGCCGCTGCCGTCGTACGGGGGTGCGGCCCGCACGCAAACCCACGGGTCCACACTCCACCATTCGTCTCCCTGACTGGAGAGCTACATGACTGGAAAGACTGGGATATCTCGGATCTGCGCGGCTCGCCTCAAAGGGATGGCCGCGTATGTCGTGCTCGCGCTGCTCACTCTCGGTTTGATCGTGGTCATGCCCAGCCTGTCCGACGCGGCCACCGGCGAGCGCGTGACATTCGTCAATTCCACCGGCGAGACCCTGTGGGTCGGCGCGACCCCGAGCGACGACGGCTCACGGGACATCAAGGGTCTTCCGACGTTGCAGCCGGGCCAGTCGGCGACAATCGTGATTCCGGATGGTGACCAGCCGAACTACTGGCGCGGGCGCTTTTTCGCGCGCCAACGGTGCACCGGGGAGCCCGGTAGCACGTTCCGCTGCCTGGTGGGTGACTGCGGCGTCCAGGCCGATCGCTGCGAAAGGACCTCGGATCCGGTGAGCCTGGCCGAGTTCAACTTCGATCAGAACGATCCGGGTGCCCCCTGGTACAACGTCAGCTACGTCGACGCGCTGTCGTTGACGATCACGATTGACACACCGAATCATCCCAGGCCGACCATCGCCGGCAGCTGCGCAACGTCGGACTGTTCGGCCGGGCAAATGCTCGCCGCGTGTCCGGCGGCACTCGCCGTCACTGATCCGCAGGGCGGAGACCGGATCAACTGCATCAACCCCAACCGTGATGCGGAGAGCGACTACACCGCCGCGCTCCGCACCTTCGCCCCGAGGGCGTACCTGTGGTCCACGCATGACCAGGTCCCCGACAACGAAACCATGTTCAACTGCGTCGACTGCACGGACTTCGTGGTCACCTTTCACAACGCAGTGTCCATGAACAGGCGACCGGCTGACCGGGCGGAACTGGCTTCGGCACTGGGGGCGGCCCCCGCGGACGTCGCCGTCTTCGAGCGGCTCGTCGCCGCCTTCGAGCTGCGCGGGTACGCCGACAAGTGCATCGACGCGCCGGGCGGCGACTCGACTGACGGCGCACAGCTCCAGCTCTGGGACTGCAACGGCACGCCAGGGCAGCGGTTCACGCGCGGCCCCAACGACTCCCTGGTGATGCTCGACAAGTGCATGGACGTTGCCTGGGCGTCCCAGGACAACGGCGCGAAGGTGCAGCTCGCGTGGTGCAACGGCGGTCCGGCGCAGGTCTGGATGATTGACGGTCCGTTCCTGCGGAACCCGCACTCCGGCAAGTGCGTCGACGTGCGGGACTGGAACTCCGCCAACGGCGCGCCGCTACAGATCTGGGACTGCAACCCCGCCGGGCAGGCCAACCAGTCCTGGCGGGTCGCCAGCCGCTGACCCCTTCCCCAAAAGGCGTGTGACTCTGGTGCTGAGGGAGTGTGGGATGGCGGCAAAGGAACTGCGGGTAGCCATCGTGGGTGCCGGTATCAGCGGGCTCACGACCGCGATCGCCCTGCGCCAACGCGGCATTGGAGCCACCGTATTCGAAAGGGCTGATCAATTACGGGAGGTTGGTGCGGCTGTCGCCCTTGCCGCCAACGCAACCCGGCTGCTCGACCGCCTCGGGCTCGGCGATCCGCTTTCGGCGGTCTCGGCGGAGGCCAGCGAGCTCATATTTCGATCCTGGCTCGATGGACGGCGGATTTCCGCGCATCCCGTCGGCGAAGTCTATCGAAATCGATTCGGTGCCCCATTCTACGGAGTGCACCGGGGCGACCTGCTCGATATACTTGCCAACGCGTGGGGTCGGGAACTCGTCCACGTGGGCCACAACCTGACCGGGCTGCGCGAAGCTCGAAAGGCCATCGTCCTGGAGTTCGAAGACGGTACCGAGTTCCCGTCCGATCTCGTGGTGGGTGCCGATGGCATACACTCCACCGTTCGCCGCTACGTGACCACCGAAGGCGGGCCGGTCTACACCTGCACCAGTGGGTTCCGCGGATTGGTGCCGCTCGCGGCGGTCCCCTTGCTGCCGGACCCACAGGCATTGCAGTTCTGGATGGGCCCCGGTGCGCACCTGGTGCACTACGCCATCTGCGACGGACGGGTGAACTTTCTTGCAGTTCTCGATGGCCCGCAGAAGTGGTCCGCCGGCGCCAACGCCGCGCCGGCAGCTCCAGACGAACTGGCTGCGCGCTTCGCGGATTGGCATCCGGCAGTCCGTCAGTTGGTCAACGCCGTGCCGCAGGGCCCATGCTGGGCGTTACTCAGCCAGCCGCCGCTCCGGCTCTGGAGCCGGGGCCAGGCTGTCCTGATCGGCGACGCCGCACACGCGATGTTGCCGCACCACGGGCAGGGCGCCAACCAGGCCATCGAGGACGCGGTGGTGCTCGCCGAATGCCTCGCGTCGGTATCGATTGGTGGTCACCGCGAGGCATTCGACCGCTACCAGCGCCTTCGGCGCACCCGCACCCGGGCCATCCAGCGCAGTTCGTGGGACACGTCGCCATTGCTACACCTGCCCGACGGCCCAGCCGCCATCGCGCGCGACATGGACTTGAACCGATTGGTTGAGCGATTCGGGTGGATACATGCGTACGACGCACAGAAGATGCACAAGCCCGACATGACGAGGATCCTTAATGACCACCTACACCGACCTGACGCTAAGTGATCAACCTGACTCCGTTGTCGATCCGCTTGCCCTCGCCGTGCGCCTGGCCCGGTCCGCGCTGTTCGCTGACTATCTGTTGTACGAGCGTGACGGCTGCTGGACCTTCGCCGGGGGTGCCCGGACCACAGTCTCGCTGGATGCTCAGTACGTACACACCGCCGACGCGGGAGGCGAGCGTGTCACCCGATGGTCGGGGTCGCCGGGAAAGGCGCTGCAGGCGGCACTGGCGGCAGCCTCACGGGCGGAGGAGTGGAACGCCTACGGATGGCTCGGGTTCGCCTTCTCCAATCTCCTGCCCTCAGTCGCGCCGCAGGGCCTCGCAACGTCGGACGGGGAACTGGCCCGGATGATCATTCCGCAGGTCGAGGTGCACATCTCGCGGCATGGAATCCGCAGCCGAGGGGTCGACCCGGCCATGTGCGACCACATTCGCCGGGCGTTCGCCGCGATCGACGCGCCCCCGATAGGTGAACCCGGCACCGTCGACATAGACGTGGATGGTGCCCGGTACCGCGCGAGCGTCGCACAGGCTGTCAGCGAAATCCGGCAAGGATGGTACCAGAAGGTCATCCTCTCCCGAGGAGTACCGATCCCGTTTCCCGTCGACATCGACGCCACATACGAACTCGGACGCCGCGCCAACAATCCGGCCCGCTCATTCCTTTTCCACCTCAACGGCACCCGCGTCGCGGGCTTCAGCCCCGAGGTCATCGCGGCAGTCGACACCGCCGGCCGGGTCGTGACGCAGCCGCTCGCCGGGACGCGAGCCTGCGGTCGCGGTACTGCCGCCGACGCGCTCGCCCGCCGTCAGCTCGAGGCCGACCCGAAGGAAGTATTCGAGCATGCGATCTCCGTTCGTACTGCCCAGCAGGAGCTGCGCAGCGTCTGCCGGCCGGAGTCGGTAACCGTCGAGGACTTCATGAGCGTCAAGGAGCGCGGCAGCGTGCAGCACCTCGGTTCGCTTGTCAGCGGTAAACTGCCGGACGGTGCGACCGCGTGGGACGCGCTGGAGGCGCTATTCCCCGCAGTAACCGCATCCGGTATCCCGAAGCGGGAATCTCTCGACGCGATCCACCGGCTGGACCGCACTCCGCGCGAGATCTACTCCGGGTCGGTCCTTTCGGTCAGCCACGATGGCGCACTGGACGCTACTTTGGTGTTGCGCGCCATTTACGAGCGGAACGGCCGGTCATGGCTACGAGCCGGTGCCGGGATCGTAGCCGACTCCACACCCGAGCGCGAATTCGAGGAGACCTGCGAAAAGCTCGCCAGCATCGCGCCATTCGTCGTACCACGGGACACATCCGCTTCTGCTTAAAATTCTGGAAGATAGAACGCTACGAAGCCTGTTGCTTTCAACCCCGTGTCATCCCCCGTCGGTCGCCGAACCTTGTTGAGACCACCTCAACGTCCCGCGTCTGAAATTCGTCGACAATGTCGGGTGAGGGAGCCGAGGGTTTCCTCGGCGGTCTTGACCCACGCGAACGGCTTCGGGTTCTGGTTCCATTTCTGGTCGTGCTTGTGCGGGCGGTTCGGCTTGTGTTGGGTTGCCGCTCGGCGCGCCGGTCGGACACCAGTCCCGCGATGGCGAGGATGGTGTCTTCGAAGTGTTATCGGCGTCCGAGGTAGCGTTGCAGCGGTTGCCACTGAGGTGATCTCAGCCGAAGGCAGGCAGCTCTACGCCCGCCGCGGCGCCCTCGTCGAACCAGGCTTCGCCCAGCTGTTCCAACGGTTCGGACGCCGCATGCACCAACGCGGCACCGCCGCCGTCGACACCGAGATCAAACTCCTCGGCGCGGTGCACAACCTGAACAAGATCTTCCGCCACGATGCCAGGCAGAAGACCTCTCGACAGTCGAAGATCGAAAGCTGTGCGACAGCCTCCGACAACCGGTGCCCGCGCACCGAAACCCTCCCGGCCAGGGCCCGGCCGACCACCCCGACTACGCAACCCCCACCCGGCAGCCCGCCACGGCGTCCACATCGTCACCGCCGCCACCAGCACAAACCGAAAGGCGGCATGAAAACGAAGACTTCGAACAACCCGAGGCCACGCCGCACAGCTTAAAGATCAAGCTGCCGCCGTAGCTTATAACCGACTACTCAGGTAGAATTAGTAGGGATATCGAAGTTATACCCACCGATGAAAGGCGGGCAGGTGCGTCGACCACTGAAAGGCCAGCTCTTCGCTGGCGCGCTCCTCGTAGTAGTAGTGTCCAGCCTCACGGCGTGCACCAGCACGGGCGCCAACTCGGGCGGTGACGCCACACATCTGGTGCAGGCCGGCAAGCTGACGACATGCACGCATCTGCCCTATCCACCGTTCCAGTCCCGCGATGGCTCCGGGAAGGTTGTCGGGTTTGACGTCGATCTGATCGATCTGGTCGCTCAGCGCCTCGGTGTGGTCCAGACGATCGTGGACACTCCGTTCGAAGGCATCAAGTCCGGGGCCGACCTGAATGCCGGGAAGTGTGACATCGCCGCCGCCGGCATGACGATCACCGACGAGCGGCGCAAGGTTCTCGACTTCTCGGCCCCTTACTTCGACGCGACTCAGCTTCTCGTCGTCGCGTCCGGGTCCACCGCCAAGTCGCTCAGTGATCTCGTGGGCAAGCGCGTCGGAGTCCAGGGCAACACCACCGGTGACGACTACGTAACTGGTCAGGTATCGAAGCAGTCGCTCCAGGTGGAGGTCGTCGACTTCCCCGATCTCGGCACGTTGCAACAGGCTCTCGCCACTGGACAGGTGGCAGCCGCCGTCGGCGACCTGCCGGTGTGGAACGACTATGTGAAGAAGAATCCCGGCCAGGCTGAAGCCGTGACCGAGTTCAACACGGGCGAGCAATACGGGTTCGCCGTGAAAAAGGGTGGTGACCGCCGACTGCTCCAGACGGTCAACGACACGCTCGCGCAGGCGAAGGCGGACGGCACCTACGACAAGCTCTACCAGCAGTGGATCGGGCCGAGGCCGAAGCGATGAGCTCTCGCCTGCGGCGCCGCCGGATAAGTCTTCGGCGGCGCCGCCGCCTGCTGCGCGGGGCCGCCTACGCACTGTTCGCGGCCGTCGTGGTCATGCTCGTAGCCGCCGCCGACCGGCGTAGGGTGGCCGACGCCTTCTTCCGGACCGACATCGCGGCGTCGATGTTTCCTGAGGCGGTCACCGTCGCGTTGCGAAACACGGTCATCTACGTGTTGCTCGCCTTCTCGTTCGGCCTTGTGGCCGGTCTGGTCCTGGCGCTGATGCGCCGCTCGTCGGTCGCCGCCTACCGCTGGACCGCGGCTGTCTACATCGAGGTGTTTCGCGGGCTACCCGTCCTGCTCGTCTTGTTCCTCATCGGCTACGGCATCCCGCTGGCCTTCCCCGAGCAGCAGATCGTCGGTGGCAGCTACGGCGCCGTGACCATAGGGCTCGGGCTCACCGCCGCGGCCTACATGGCGGAGACGATCCGCGCGGGCATCCAGTCCGTCCCGAAGGGACAACACGAGGCGGCTCGCTCGCTCGGAATGTCGCACCGGTGGGCCATGACCTCGGTCGTGCTTCCGCAGGCCCTTCGGCTGGTCGTGCCGCCGCTGACCAACGAGGTCATATCGCTCACCAAGGACACATCGATCGTGTACATACTGGGCGTCACCGCGAGCACGGTCGAGCTCACCAAGTACGCGGGCGATGCGCTCAACTCGCGGGTCAATCCGACTCCGCTGGTCGTCGCGGGCGTGCTGTACCTCGCGATCACCGTGCCGCTGTCGCAGGTCGTGCGCTTCCTGGAGAGGCGCGTCGCGAAAGGAAGTTGACCGTGGCCATCGTGGAGGTCCGCGATCTACACAAGTCGTTCGGGTCCGTGGAGGTGTTGCGCGGCATCGACCTGACCCTCGATGCCGGCGAGGTTGTCTGCCTCATCGGAGCGTCGGGCTCCGGCAAGTCGACGTTGCTGCGCTGCCTCAACGGCTTGGAGGTGCCGACCCGGGGGACCGTTCTCGTGAATGGTGTCGAGGTCACCGACCCCGACTGCGACATCGACGCAGTGCGTCGCCACGTCGGGATGGTCTTCCAGCATTTCAACCTCTTTCCTCATCTGACGGTGCGCCGCAACGTCACCATCGCGCAACGTCGCGTGCTGCGGCGTAGCGCACGCGAGGCGGACAGGGTGGCCGAGGCGAATCTCGCGCGGGTCGGGCTGGCCGACAAGGCCGACTCGTTTCCGGCCCAGCTGTCCGGTGGCCAACAGCAGCGCGTCGCCATCGCGCGGGCGCTCGCGATGCAACCTCAGCTCATGCTCTTCGACGAGCCGACCAGTGCGCTCGATCCGGAGCTCGTCGGCGAGGTCCTCTCGGTGATGCGTCGCCTGGCTGCCGAGGGAATGACGATGCTGATCGTCACACACGAGATGGCGTTCGCCCGGGAGGTCGCCTCCCGGGTCGTGTTCGTCGATCGTGGCGTGGTCGTCGAGTCGGGAGCCCCCGGGCAGGTGCTCGGCAATCCGAGGCAGGCCCGAACCGGGGAGTTCCTACGACGGGTGCTCTCCCCCAATCTGGTGGACGGCGCGTGAGTAACACGGCGTGGCCGAGCGTGTCACAGGTGAGTCGGACCAGCTCGGAAGGACACGTGCGGCTCCGGGTGCGTGCCTGTCCCCCGTGCGTGCTACCGGCAAGTGCCCACCGCACGGTGACGATTCCCCGGCGGCCGGATCCATCGCGTTCGACGTAGCCGCGGGCCGCCGGTTCCGGTCCGGCTTGCGGCGGCGGTGGGCACGTCCCGTCCAGGCGCGGGGCGCGGCGAGCGAGACCTGGAGCGCCGGAAGCGGGCCGGACGGCCGCGCCGAACCTGGCGTTGCTGACCCGTTCCCGACTCGGCGGGCGACGACGGTCAGGCCGGCTCCGGGCGCCACGCATCGAGCGTGCGGATCGCGGAGGACCTGATCCGGCGCCATCTCCGCCGCTCCGCCACGTACTCCCGCTCGACGCGCACGTACGGATAGGACGCGACCGGCAGGATGTACTCGTTGCCGTCGGTCATCAACCGCGGCAGAATCGTCCGGACCCGGGTCAGCCCGGCCAGGGCCCGTGCGGTGCCGGCGACGTCGATGGCGCGGTCGCGATCGACCAGCACCTCGATCAGCCGGTGGTCGGGGAGCACCGGGGGCCGCTGCCGGTGCAGACGTTGCCACTGGCCCAGCCCCTCCGGGCTGTCCGCGCGCACCATGATGAACCGGGCGGCGGCGGTCTGCAGTCGACCCCGGGGCCACCGCTGTACCTCGTCCGGCAGGCCCGGAACACCGTGCGCGGCCCCACGGCTGAGCAGACGTACCGGCGCGTCGGTCCATCGTCGGTGCGGCGTCAGATCGCCGTGCGACCCGACCTTGAGCGCGGCCACGATACGGCACCGATCCAGCCAACCGGCCGGTAACAGGTACACGTCGCGGTCGCGCAGCGCCGGCGCCAGCGCCGGGGGCGGCTCGGCGTCGCTGGCCGCTACGTCGACCGCGCCGCCGGGGCCGACCCGCAGCGTGAGCAGATGGCGGGCGCGGGTCCGGGCGCCCAGACCCACCGCGTCCAGGTGGGCCAGCAGGAACAGGCCGGGGCTCGGGACGCCGTCGGTCACGGCCACGTCCGGGTCGACCGCACACTCGACGAACAGCTCGCACTCGTCTTCGTTGACCTGCGGTTGCGGCTTCAGCCAGGTGAGTCCGTGCCAGGTCGGGGAGCGCTGCGCCTCGGTCAGTCTGGGGCCGTCGATGAGTCGCGAGGCCGGGGCCGGTAACGGCACGGTGAACCGATCCGGCGGCGGGTCGGCGTCGGGGCCGGGCGCCTCGGGGCCGGTCGTCGCCGCGCGCTCCGGGCCGTCGACGGACGGGGCCGCGATCTCGGAGACGAGCGGGGTGTCGACGGCGTGGGCACCGGCCACTTCGGTCCGCCGTGAACCGTCGATAGGGAGCGCGCGAGCGGTGGCCGTGTGACCGGCCACCGCGGAGTGGAGGGCGGCCGACCGGGCGGTTTGGCCGGCTTCGCCGGGGCCGAGCTCGGTAAACGTACTCGCGACGGTCGATGCTGGGTACGGCGGAAGCGCGTTCTTGCCGATCTTGGCCGGGACGGCGCTGTCGTGCCCGGTGGACTTCGAGGTCCCGGCCGCCGGCCGGGCCGAGTCGGCGGTCACGGGCAGCGCCTCGGGTGTTCGCTGCGTGGCCGGTGTCGGCTCCGGGGTGGGCTCCGCCGACGCGGCCGGCCAGGGTCTCGCGGCAGGCCCGCGCACGGCCTCCGGCCTGGGCAACGCGGCAGGCCCGCGCACGGCCTCCGGCCTGGGCAGCGCGGCGGGTCGGGGCGCGGTGGCGGGCTCCGGCGTCGGCGTGGGAACGGGCCGGACGGCCGCGGCCGGCTCGGGCACGGCATGCACCACTGACATCCGGGGCGCCTCGACCGGGACCGCTCGGGTCGCGGGCGGCGCGGCGAGCGGATACGGCTCGGGTTCGGGCGGGGTCAGCTCGGCCGGGGCCGGCTGCGACCTCGGGTCGGATGCCTCGCTGAGGGTGATGCCGCAGCGCAGATACCGACCCAGCCGGTCGGCGTGATGCCGCGCTCCGGCCGCCCGCTCGGGCGAGATGGCCGAGAGCAGCAGCAGATCCGTGCCGCGCCAGCCCGCGGCCTCCAGAAGCTGGCTGGTCTGCCGTTCGCCGGCGGCGAGCAGCGAATCGTCGCGGTAGCGCAGCGCCAGCCGTCCGTCGGCCAGCACCGCGAGGTCGGCGCGGAAGATCGCCTGGCTGGGCCGCAGGCGTTCGTAGATCGCGAGCTGGCTCTGTTCGTGGGCGGCCGGCACGCTGACGAGGGGTACGCCGGGATAGCTGGTCGTGACCAAGCCACCGACCGGAACCAGCCGACCGTCCACATCGGTCTGGAACAGCGCTTCGCCGGTGGAGTCGCCGTACCGCTCCCATCGGCCGGGCCGGGCGTCACGACGGATCACCGACAGGTCGCGGCAGCCTTCCAGGATCTCGACCTGGTCACCCTCAGCCGGAGCCCACACCGTAGCGCCGGTGGTCTCGGCGAGCCGGGCCAGATTCAGTCCGAGCCGCCGCCGCTCCTCGGCCGTCTCGGGCCAGCTCAACCACAGTCGCAGATGCCAACCGTAGAGCGGCAGCGGGGCCAGCGCGGCCGCCAGTTGCCGACCGTCCCGCAGGCTCACCCGCCCGTTGTAGTCGCCGACGACGAAATCGCCGGCGCGCACCCCGACGGCGACCGTGAGCACACTCGGGTGGCCCGGTCGCATCGTCGCCGCGGCGGACCGGCGTTCTACGAAGTCCTCCCGGGTGGCCAGGCTCAGCCCGCCACCGGGCAACGGCAGCGCCGCCGTTCCCTCCCGCTCCCGCACCAGCCCGCCGACCAGCTCGAACCAGCTCTGCCCGGAGCCCTGATCGCCGGACGGCTGGACCACGAGCCAGTTGACCGGGTGGCCGGTGAAGAGATCCACCGGCACCACATCGCAGTCGCCGCCGCCACCCCCGTCGGTGCCGCTGCGGCGGGCGGATGTCAGGCTCAGCTCGGACATCGACCGGATGTACGTCAGCTCGCTCCCGGCCGGGGCCACGAGCACGTCCCGGCCGAGTTCGTGGGCCATTGCCTGGATCGTGGCCCGGGTCTGCGGCCCGGTGGCGACCAGCAGCCGTACGTCGAAACCGTCGCCACCGTTCTCCCGGACCATGTCGGCCAGCTGGGCACCGGTCAGCGAGCGGTCCGGACGTTGCCGGGTGGCCAAGCCACCGTCGGGGGCGACCACGACGGCAAGGTCGAACAGGCCCGGGATCCGGCGAGGTTGTTCGCCACCAGCCCGCCAGTGACGCCGCCACGGCCCCCGGACGCCGCCCGCGGGTGCTTCCGTGGTAATCGCCATGCCATTCATTACGGGTCCTGAACGCCGGCGGTTCAGGCCCTGGCTGTTGGGACCGCCAGCGCGGCCGCAGGCGATCCTGCTCGGCTACCAGATGCCGATCGCCGACGGGCTCTCGGTCGTCACCGCGCTGTCGAATCGAATCACAGCCAGGTGCTGGTGCTGACCAGCGGCCCGCCGGCAGCGCGTCCACCCGGCCCGGAGGTCATCGCACCTCGATCGACCAGCGCCCGGGCGGCACCTTGCCGACGAGGACGACGATCGTGCGGGGATTGGTCCGCGCGGTCAGCCGGCGCAGAACAGGCGCGTCGTCCGGCTCGGGGCCGCAGAAGATGATCTGTACGGCGGTCGGCTCGTCGGTCGCGGTCTCCGCCTCGGTCAACGAAGGCACCATGCGAGCGTCGGCGAGCCGGCCGCCAATCGTCCCGCCGACGACGGTCACAGGTACGCCACGCTCGATGAGCTGCTCGGCGAGGGCGGCCGACAGCCGCCGGGCCTTCGCCTCGTCCCCGGTGACCGTCAGGACGTCCGGCGCCTGGACCAGGTCGAGGCAGAGCGCTCGGCCGTCGAGCGCGCCAACGGCGGTGTAGGTCGGCGCCGGCGGGCCGGCGGCGTCCACGTCCAGCCACAGCCAGGGCGGGGTCGTCCGGGGCAGGCGCACCCCGGCCAGCCGTACAGTGGCCCGATCCAGCCCGGAGGCCGCGGTGAGCGGGACGTCCAGCAGGTCGTCGGCCGGGTTCTGGGCGATCCGACGGTCACTGTCGATGCCGAGAGCGGAAGCCGGGGCGGGCCTCGTCGGGCCGTCATCCGACGGCGCCCGGGGGCCCTCCCCGCCGTCGGCCGGAACCTCGGGCCGCACGTCCACCGACCCGGGGGCATCGGCCGGCAGGAACGGTGCGTCGGGCCGGTCCCGGAGGCGATCCCGCGACCCGGGCAGCCGCAGCCGCTCGCCCCGGCGCAGCAGATGGATGGCCACGATCATGACGACGACCACGAGCAGCAGGCCGAGGCCGCGGACGACGCGGTCGAAATCGTCCGCGCCGGCCGCTTCGGCCGGGCCGGACCCCCTCGTTGCTGGGCCCGGCGTCGCCGCCTCGACACCCGGCGTCGCCAGCGGCCCGATCAGTACGCCCGGACCGGAGGCGTCGGGCGGCAGGAGCAGGATCCAGCCCGGATGGAGTACCGCCGGGTCGTCCAGGGCGAAGCCGTCGGGTTGGCGCCGGCCCTTGTTGAGCTCAAAGATCTCGTCGGCCCGGTTTCCGTTGCCGAGCGTGCGGGCGGCGATGGCGAACAGGTACTCCGGCTGGGCGTTGACCGGCGGCCCGACGATGTAGTGCTTCACCGAGCCGCTCGGCACCGCTCCCCTCGGGGCTGATCCGCTCGGCGCCGATCCGCTCGGCGCCGATCCGCTCGGCGGCGAGCCGGTGGCCAGCGAACCCGATGGTAACGACAGCCTGACGGCGGACACCGGCCCGGCCAGCACCGGCGGGCCCAAGGTGAGCGTCGAGACCAGCACGCTCAGGACCGCTCCGCTGATCGCCACCGTCACACCAGCCCGCCGGGCCCGCGCCCGCCCGGACGCCTGGCCGCCCGAGTGCATCCGTTCTCCTGTCTTCGAGTACGCCACGCCCCTGTTGCCTGTCGAATACGTGCGCGGGCCGGCCAACGGCTCATCGCTCGAGCCGGGAACTGACGATCGTGCTGCTCTGCTCCCCGCCGCGGGTCGCGCCGATGCACACCCCGTCGACACTCGGTGAGCAATCAGGCCGGCTTGTGTTGGTAGGAGGGAAGGTGGGGTCGATCACCGGGCGAGCGTAGCGACCGCGTCGGCACCGGTGGTGCGCCGGCGGCGGGGCATGACGTGGCCGCGCCTGCGGGCCAGCCTCACGAACACGACCGTCAGCACCGCGCCGGCGAGCACTGAGCACAGGCTCGCCTCGGGCCCGAACTCGCCGCCGCTGAGCAGGGTCGGGCCCGACACCCGCGCCCTCGAGCAGCCCCTGGGAGGTGCCGTTGCCGGAGACGTCGGTGCCGAAGATGCCGGCCTCGGCGAAGTTCCAGCCGAAGTGCAGGCCGATCGGCACCCACAGGCTGCGGGTGGCGGCGTAGGCGGCGGCGAGCATCCCGCCGGCCTCGACCGCGATGGCGAGCGCGCCCCACAGGCTGGCGTGCGGGTTGAGCAGGTGCGACAGGCCGAACAGCAGGCCGGTCAGCGCCAGCGCGCCCCACGTGCCAATGCACTCCTCGACGATCCGGAACAGGACGCCGCGGAAGAGCAGCTCCTCCGTCACAGCGGCAGCGGCCATGAACCCGAACAGCGCCACCGCGCCCGTCATCGAGCCCCAGCCGGTCACCCGGTAGCCGCCGAGAAAGGCGATATTGGCGATGACGACCGCGAACATCCCGACGCCGATCAGCACGCCCCGGGCGAGGGCGGCGCCGGCGCCTGACACAGCCACCTCCGCTGGTGCGCGGCGCTCAGTCCGGCGAACCACCCAGGCGTACGCGAGCAACGCAAGCACCGCCGTCGCGACACCGAGGACCAGCGTGAGCCACGTGTTCCCGCCCACCGCACCGACGCCCAGGCTCCCGGCAAAAGCGACCGCCGCACCACCACGATCTGCTTCAACAGTCGCATGACGACTCCAAGCTGAGCAGGATCCCCTGGTAATGGACGGTGCCCGGAGGCGCGACGTCGGCCTGGGCGATGCTGGCGACAACACCGACGCCCGCGAAGACGGCGGCCAGGCCGACCACCGCGGCGGCCAGGCGTCTGTACGTGCGGTGACGGCCGCTCAGCGCCGTTCGGATACGACCGAACACTCTCTTTCCTTCCACATCGGAGGCGATCGGCTCGAACTGCTTGCGGCCGGTCGTCCACACTACGAACAGCGCCGATATTCGGTTCACGCCCGGCCCCGGCCGGCGGCGAGTGGCTAGGCCGCCGCATCAGCCGTCAGCAACTTCAGCCGCCGGCCGTTGACAGCTCGGCGTCCCAGTGGGCTCGGACAGGATGAACTGCAACCGCTGCACCGCCGGGGCTGTGCGCCCACCACGGGCTCGGCACCCGCCAGGGCGGTCGCCGTCTTGTTCCGCTCCCGGCAGCAGCAGCCCCGTCAGATACTCCCGAAACCCCCGCCGTCGGTGTCAGCCCAAGTTTTCCTACGTCGGAGCGTGACGAGTGGAGCGCGAGCCGAACGACGACCCTGATCCAGCTGTCGCCGGAACCGTGCACCTCGCGGAAATTCCGGATACCGGTCCCGGCGTGAACCGCGGCGCCCGGCCGGCCGTCTTGGTACGAAGCCACCATCGAGAAGGGGTAGACCCGGATGCGAGCACACGCGTTTCCTGGCTGGGCCGTTCGTCCGTTGCGGCATTTCACCCGCGGGCGCACCATGATAGCGATCGTGGTCGTGCTCAGCGCACTGGCCCTGTGGCTGGTCCTCGGCGTCGGCAACGCCGCGACCAGGTCCAATGCAGTCCAGGTCGAGCCCTCGGTGGTTGCCAGCCTCGTCCGGGCCGCGAAGTCCTGCCGCACTACTCTCACGCCGGCCCGCCTGGCAGCCCAGGTGATGGCGAAGACGGGGTTCAAACCGACACCGGACGGTGGCATCGCCGGGCTCACCGCAAAGCAGTGGAAGACTTGGGCGCCCTCGGCCGACTCCTCCCCGGCCAACCGGGAGGCGAGCCTGCTCGCCCTCGCCCACCTGACCTGCGACCTGGCCGGCCAGATCAGGGTGAGCGGGGTGACCGGTGACCGGTGGCGGCTGGCCGTCGCCGCTTCGCAGTCCTCGATCAAGGAGGTCAAGGACGTGGCCGGCGTGCCCCCCTCGGCCGCCGCCTTCGTCGAGCGAGTTGTCGGATACGCCGACTTCTATGAGAGCGGGCCCCTGCTGGGCAGCGGGGCCAAGACGCCGACCCCCTCCACGCCCGCGACGCCGGAGGCGACAGCGTCGGCCACGCCCACCGCGTCGCCGACCCCTAAGCCGAGCGAAACCGGCGGGCTCTCCTCGCTGGCCAAACCGACCCGGACCGCCAGCCGGGCCGAGCAGAGCGTGCAGATCCAGCGGGACGGCTTCGTCGACGCGTCGGGCCTGCGGCTCAACGGCTCAGCTCGCGTGTCGGACGGCCGACTCTACCTGGCCGCCGGCTCGGCACAGGCGGCCAGCGCCTGGGCGAGCACGCGGATTGATCCGTCCCGGTCGTTCCAGACCTCATTCACGGCCCAGATCAGCAACATCACCGACGGTATGGCGTTCGTGGTCCAGGGCCAAGGGCCGACCGCGCTCGGCAACGCCGGCAGTCGCCTCGGCTACGGCCAGGACACCACTGACTCGGTCTCGGCGGTCAAGCCTAGCCTCGCGGTCGAGCTGGACACCTGGGACAACAGCCCGGACGGGTTCGACCCGGCCGGACACCAGCACATCGCCGTGACGTTGAACGGAGATCACACCAACCACCGGATCTGGCGTGACCCCGGGTTCAGCATGTGGGGCTCCCAGCCGCTCCACGTGTCGATCGCCTACGACGCGTCGGCCCACCGCCTGACCGTGTGGGCCGCCTCCGCCACCCCAACCGCCGGGCGGGACCTGATGATGATGGCCACGCGGCCTCCGCTGTTCACCTACGGGGTCGACCTGTCGGCGGTCGTCGGGACCGGACCGGCCTACGTCGGCTTCACCGGCGGCACTGGGAGGACCACGGTGACCGATGCCCAGGAGTCGATCACCCGGTGGGCGCTGGTCTCGCGGTGACCCGGCCGGCGGGCCCGGTGCGGTCGGCCGCACCGGGCCCGCCGACGCGGTGGTGAACTGGTCCAGCGATCGGCGCACCGCCGGATGGCGTCCGCATGCCGCAGCACGGTTCCGTTGATCCGGCTGCCGTCGACGGGCAGCCGCCGTCGGGCCGCCGTGCTCAGCCCGGGCCTCGACCCGCCGGCCGGTGTCGGTCATGCCATCAACCGTTGGCCAGACCGAGTCGGACCTATGATCGGCGCGCCATTGGTTGCTGTTGAGAATCGCCGGCAGTGCGCCGGAGGACCTGGTCCATCGCCGCCGGCGCTGGCTGGCGGGAGGCCGCGCCCTCGACCTGGGACGCGCTGTGGCCTATGCGGTGCTCTCACGACGCATGAGACCCAACCGACGCCGGCATCAACCTGCTGACCGAGCTGCTGGCCACGGACGGGATGAACAATTCAGCCTTGTCGCTGGTCGGAGTGGACGGCCAGACCCGATGCCGTTGTGTGGATCCGCCGCCAGCCGAGCAGGGATGGACGCGCGGTACTTCAAGGGCCGCTCCGTCATGCGGACGGCCGAGGTGCTGGTGGATTCCGGTCGGGACGGCGAAGTCGCGCGTCTATGACGCTCTGCGGGCGCCGCTCGGTTCACGGGCCGCGCACTTTGATCCTCGGCTCTGGCCTTGGGTCAGGCGAAGGGGGCGGCGGGTGACGCACCGCAACACCGGCCGGCAGTCCGCGCCGACAGCTGACGGCGCGGAGCTGCGTCATCCCCGGCCGTTCCAGCGGTGGTCCGACCGGGGCCGACGCCGACGACAAGGGCTGGGAACCGGTCAGCTCGAAGACTGGAGCCGGACGCGCCGTGGCGGCGACGTCGCCCAGCCGGGCCCCCCGATATCGGCAGCCTACGGCCATGGCTGCCGGGTGGCCCGACCGGTCGCCGTCGACGCCGGTCGAGCCCGCCGGGTGCTGCGCTGAAGCCCTATTGCCCGTCCCATTCGAGGTTGCCGATCATTGTCTGGAACGGGCGCATCGTGCTTTCGACCGCCTCGCGCACGGCGGCCAGAGCCTGGGCGTGCGCGGCCAGGATGTCACGCCGGAGACTGTCGGGGTCTGGCAGGTGGTCCCCGTCGAAGCGGACGTCGTGGAGCTCGCCCGTTGCACCCAGGCTGATGGTGACCGGGCCGGAGGTTCCGGCCACCTCCACCTGGAACAGCCGGGATCTGGCCTCGATGAGCTCGGACTGCATGGCGTTGGCCTGCCGCATCCAGGCCTCGAAGTCGTCGGTCTGGTGTGTCGTCATCCCTGCCTCCTCGGCTTCCGGTCGTACGCGGACAGAAATCAGGCGGCGTAGTAGTGCCGATCGCCGCAGTCGTCGCTCACCAAGCCGAGGCCGATCGCCGCCCGGGTCAGCTCGGCCTTGTTGCCGACCTTCAGCTTGCTCCGGATCCGCTTGGCGTAGGTGTTGACCGTCGCCTCGGACAGGCCCATCCGGGTGGCAATCTGCCGCTGCGTGAGACCCAGGCTGATCAACCTGACTGTCTCGATCTCTCGGGGAGCCAGGCCGGCCGTCACCTCGCGCCCGGGTCGTCGGGGTCGCTCGAGCTGCTCATGCAAATGCCCGATCAGGTCAGGTGAGACATAGAGGGCCCCCGTCGTCGCGATGCGGAGCGCCTTGACCATTTCGCGCTGGTCGCAGCTGCGGGTAACGCAGCCTCGAGCGCCAGCCCGGATCGCGTCCCACAGCATGTCCTCGCTGTCCCACGTGGATGTGACCACAGGGTACGCCACTTTGGACACGCTGATCACGGTGTCGACGCAGCTGCGCACATCCCGCGCCGAGATGGCCACGACGACCACACCGTATGCGCCGGCTCCGTCCAGCGTGTCGATCTCGTCGACCGACGAGACCGACGCACCGATGGTGAACCCCGGCTCATCGGCCAGCACCCGCTCCATTCCAGCGCGGGTAATCGGCTGGTCGTCAATGATGGCCACCCGGCAGACGCCCGCCGCGCATTCGGGCGTTGAACCTTGAGCTACCACAGTCATCTCCTAGGAACGTCCACCCCGACAGTGAGGCGGCGGTGTAACAGTCTTACGAGGCGCAGCGTTTTTCGGTTCAGCATGAACAAGTTTCGACGGTAGGCACGGCCAAGGCTGCCCTGCGGCACCGGACCCGGCCGGAGCTGGCCGGCGGTGCTCGTCCGGGCGGCCGTGCCGGTCACGGCCGCTCCCACGGTGGGCGGATCCGGTCGATTGAACCGTCCGGGTCCGCCAGACGTCCAACAGGCAACACGCTGCGTACCCAGCGGCGAAGCGAAGCGTCGCACGCCAAGGAAGACAGGCATGACCCAACCCCCGTCAGGACCGGAACACGTCCAGCTCCAGCTTGGTTTGTATGTGCTTGGTGCGCTCTCCTCGATCGAGGCTGGAGTGGTCAATCGGCATCTGGCCCGGTGCGCCGAGTGCCGGGCCGAGTGCGCCGAGCTGAGCGAGGTGCTGACCTTCCTCCCCTTGCTGAGCACGGAGGATGTCCGCTCCATCGGCAACGAGTTCGCGCCGAGGACCGGTGCGGCCGAGCGCCCGCCGGCGACGCCGGCCGGAGCGTCGTCGTCGGCCCCCCACCGACCCGCGACACGGCCAGCAGCGGCCCGACCGGAGGCCCCGGGCCCACGGCCGTCAGCCGGTCGGCGCCGAATGCGGCGGTTTCGCTCATCGCCGCGTCCGTGGGACTGGCGTTGGTCGTCAGGGTCACCATCGGGCTGCTTCTGGCGCCCGGCTCGCCGACGGAGGTGACCCTGGCCGCAGCGACGCGAACACGGCAACCGGAGCCACGATGTCGGTGGCCGTCGTGGGGGCGGACCAGCCGGTCCATGTGACGGCGAGCATGACCGGGCTCAGCCCGGGCGTGCCGTACCGACTCTATGCGGTCGACTCGCGAGCACCATCGGCTGGGTGACCCAGTGGGTTGCCGAGAACAAGCCGTACACCTACTCCGGCGGTTGCCGTGCCGACGAACGACCTCGCGTTCTTCACCGTCACCCAGCTGGAGCCGGGCCGTGATCAGGGTCAAGGTCGCCGGTCCAGCTGAGGGCGCTCAGTGAGCGTCGGCCAGCTCATCATCGAGCTGTGGAGATTCTCGCTTGGCGAGTTCGCCCCGCAGGGAAGACGTCCCAAGTCGGGACCGGCCGGCCGCTGGAACGCGAACGGCTCGACGTGCGGCTTGCTGGGGATGGGGTAGCTAACTCCGCCCACCTCCGTATGATCGCCCCTCCGCGCCATGTACCTGCCGCTCCCAACCCGTGGGTCAACCGGCGCCGGCCAGACCCGATCGCGAACGGCGGCGGCGCTCCATTCGTTGATCCGAGTGGACGCACGCGGCGCCGAGGAGGAGAGCCCATGCCCATCGACGACACCGACGACGCACGCATCGACTGGCACCTGCTGTTGCTAGGCCTGGCCGGGCGGATGAGCGACGACGCCATCGCACGCTGCCGTGGTCTGCTCGCCGATCGGCGGCTGACCGACGTGCGCGATGAGCTGATCGGGGCCGTCCTGGGTGAAGGCGCACCGCTGTTCCCGGGCGAGGTCGACCTTCTCGAGGAGGCGCTGGGCGTTACCGGCGAGACGGTCGAGCGCCTGTCGGGTATTGAAATCACCGAGAACGAGGTCCCGGTGGGATACCGCTTTGCCGAGTCCACGTCGGGCACCGATCGGAAGGACCGGGCCGTCATCCGGAGCACGGTCGCCCTTGTCGGCGCCCGCGGGCTGTGGCGCTCCCGCCGGCTGGCCGCAGCGGGCGGGGCGTCGCCCGACGCCGGCCGGGTCTATCTGGTCGAGGCGGACGAGGACGCCGACCTGGTCGCCATCACCGGGGAAATCCAGCGCGCCCTCGGCACGATTGGACGCGACCAGCCACGGGTCGAGGTCTATCCGACCGGGCTCGACCTCCCCGACTATCATCGCCTGGCCAGGGCGCACGGAAAGCTGCTGTGGTCACGCGAACCCGACCCGGGGGTACGGGTGGCGGTGCTGTTCGACGCGGTCGATCCCCCGCTCGGTCCGCGGTTCCGACCCGATCATCCCCGGGCCGAACAGGAGGCGCAGGCGGAGCTGATGGACTACCTGCGGCGGGGCAAGGCACTGCTGCTCACGACTGGGCGGCTGGTCGATGTCGTCGACCACACCCGCGGCCGGGTGGTGCCGACGAGCTACCGCACCGACGGCCGCTGGGTCTGGAGCGACGCCACGACCTACTATCTGGAATCCCATGGGCTCCTGCCAGATCCGGACCTGGTGACCCACATCCGGGCCCAGCGCCACACTGCCCCGGTCGTTGACGATGTGGGTATGCACCGGGCGATGCTGGCCCTGCGGCAGCTCGCCGGTTGACTCTTCATGACTGAACAGCAATGAAGGTGGATGCCGTCCGACCTGGTGTGCATCCTGCGGATGGCGATCGGGCGGCCCATCGCGCCTGACTGGCTCCGCGACCGTGCTCGCCACGTCCGGCGGGTGTGTCGCGCATCGATCTTGCCGTTGTGGGTCTCAGCGTCTCCGACCGGCCCGGGACGATTCAGGAGGACCCCGGAGCGCAGCGGACCAGTGTCTGCATGAGCGGCTTCAGGGCGCTCCGAGACTGCGGGAGCTTCCTGTGGAGGGCGGACACCGCACTGCTCCACTCGTACCTCCCGACCTTGTCCAGGCCGGCGATCCAGTCCGGCTCGCCGCCCGCGACATACGACGGGGACAGCGCGAACGCCAGCAGCCGCAGCGCTTCCGCGTCAGCCCTGTCCTCAACGGTGCGGGCGTTGTCTGCCGCGAAGCCGGCGAGCGCGTGCATGGCGGCGTGGGTCAGCCCAGGCAGGGCATCGATGAGAACCGACCGTCGGCCAGCGTTGTCCGTCGCAGCGAGGTACGCACGCTCAATGGCCGGGTCGACGACATGCTGATCATCGGTGGCAGCGGCTGGTGGTGTCGTGGCCTGCGCGTCGCTGGGAGACGGCAGCTGCCGGGACGCGATCGATGCCTGAAGGTCACCGATCACCGGATGGCGGGACGCGAGGGACGTCAACTGTCTGCGCCAGGCATCGACGGCCGACGGCGGAAGACTCCGGTGGGCATCACCGATCTGCTGGGCGGCGGACGCGATCTGTTCCACCGATGGGGAGTCATGACGTAGCACGCTGACGACGGCGTCCATGATGGCGGTGTCGGCACGCTCTTCGTCGTTGCCGGCTCGGCCTTGCGCGGCCTGAACCAGCGAGGCCCAGGTCGAGGGGGAATCGACGAGCAGGGCGTCCAGCAGCACGCGCCGGCGTTGCTCGGTCGTCCTCGCGCTGAGGTACGGCGACCGCGGACGCCGCGCGCTGACGATGGACTGGCCTGCCGTGCCCGGCGTGGGTGTCCACTGGACCTCATGCTGAGTCGTTCTTCGGGGCTGTTCGTTGCCGGGGGCCTGACCAGGAACGTGCGGCAGGCCGGCCGAGCGGAGCGCCCGGCCGTCGGGGCGCGAGCCTTCCGGAGTGTGCGCCGCCGCGGCGGCTCGGGCCCTGAACCGCGGGCGGACGCCCCAGCGGTGCTGCCACGGCCCCGGATGTACCGTCGCCGCCTGTGGGACCAGCCCCACCAGCGGCGGGCTCCCGCCCCGCACCGGGCCCGATCCATCCGGCTCGAACTGGTCCAACGCCACCGGCTCCCCGGCCCCGACCGGAACCAACCGCCCGAACTGATCAACATCGGCCCTCCCGATGAACACCGACCCGTCATGCGGACTCACGAACATCATCTGGTCCGTCGCCCAGACGCGCATTCCGTGACGGTCTGCGAACGCCTGCGCCTCGGCCTGCTCACAGGCCAACAACAACGCCTGCGTCGCACCACCGGCCTGCGCCAGCCGCAACCCGTACTCCGCGGTCTCCCCCAACACCAGCCGACCGCCGTCGCCATGCCCGTGTACCACCAAGGTCGTGGCGGGCACCGCCAGTCGCCGTATCAGGGTTTGATCCGGCTCCAAGCCGACCCACAAGTGCCACACGTCATCCCGGCGGAACAGCCGCGCGCCGCCCCTCAGGACCTCCACCTCGCTGAAGGCGTCGGCACCCTCGCTCGCGGCCCGGGTACGTCGAGTGCCGACGGCACCGCTGCCCTGGACCACCTTGCTTTCACGGCCGGTCCGCGGCGCTTGTGGCTCGGATTCGGAATCCTCCGCATCGGAACCGCCGCCGCCACGCAACGTCACCGGGCTCGGCTCCGGCTGGGGCGGGGTCCAGTGCCGCAGGTCATCCGGGCGTACCGGCCGGTGTCCCGCAGCGGTCTTGGCCTCCGCTACGGCTTCCAGCAACGACCGCACGACCGCGACATCCTCCTCGACGCCGTTGATCGTCACCCCCGGCTGCGGCTGCGCCGGCCCCCCCAGCGCCCGTATCCCCTTTAGCAGCTCGGGCCAGGTCCGCGGACGCGGATCCAACATCGCCACCAGCCGGCGCATGGTCTCCAGCTGCTCGTGGCTCGGCCGCTGTGGGGAGTACGCCGCTCCGGTGAGGGTGATCAGTTCCCGGAGCATCTGATCCTCGTCCGGGTAACTCTGCTGGTCGGACCGGATGAGGCGGCGCCAGCGCTGACCCATGCTGGTGCCGTGGCGTAGCCCGGCCCGGATCGGCTGTACGTCCTGCTCGGGAATGCTGTTCCGCAGCGCGTCCTGCCAGAGCTTGGCCAGTTCGGCGACCGCCGGGCTGCGGGAAGGGTCGATCCCCGTGATCAGCCGCCGCAGCTCGGTCTGGGTGACGTCGCCACGGTCCAGCTCGCGCATCACCTCGATCAGCAGCCGGGCCGGCTCCTCGATCGCGACCCCTGTGTCGTGGAGCAGGTCCCAGGTGAAGATCAGGATGCGCCGCCAGTCGCTCCGCTCGGACCGGGCGGGGCTGTCCGGCGCGGCCGACAGGTCCAG
>NZ_JBFAAF010000043.1:0-68977 GCF_040639595.1 Micromonospora sp. NPDC023814 | reverse complement strand
GCTCCACGATCGACGGCGTTCCGCACACCCAACCATGATCCAACCCGAACGCCCCAGGTCAAGCCGACCCGCCGACGAGCACCTGACCAGTCACCAGAGTGGCACGTGGTACGCCGGCGGCCAGCAGATCCGGATGTGGTGCAACATGACCTACGGCTCCAGCGGCGGCCCTTGGCTTCAGGAATACAACGACCAGAACGGCCTCGGATACGTCAACAGCGTCGTGAGTCACGGCGACAATCCGGGCAACGGACAATTCGACGGCCCGTACTTCGACAATGACATCAAGAGCCTCTACGACTTCGCGGAAGGTCTCTCCCCGGCGTAAAGAAACATGACCAGCAGAGCCCCGGCCCGTGGCCGGGGCTCTGCGCGTGTGGTCCCTTCCCGTAGCCGGCGTCTGATCGAACTCGACCGGAGCGCGCCGGTGACGGCGTCGCGCCGGCCGAGGTTCGATGCCGGCCGGCGGGGCACCCCCGGCCGGGACCCTCCCGGGCCACGGCGACTTGTCACCGCCCCCGGCTATCCTGCGCCCGCGCCCCGGGACGGTCCCGGCGGCGGGTACCGGGTGGCGGGACAGTCACCCCGCTGGGAGGGTCGCGTGGCAACCGAGGAGGCCGGTGTCGAGGCGTGCCGGGTCGCCGCACGGCAGGTGGCGGAGGGGACGGGCGCGGCGCGCGAGGAAGCCCTGCGGCGGCTGGCCGACCTCGGCGCGACCGACCCGACGTTGCGCCAGGACGTGGCTGACGCGATCTGCGCCTGGCTGCGGACGCCCGGCGCCGCCGACGGCGGGGACGCCCACGCGCGGCGGGCGGCGTTGCGGGTGCTCGCCGGGCTGCTGCGCCCGGCCGGGGCGGGCGACGCGACGCCGCCGGGGCTCGCCGTGGACCTGTCCGGGGCGTCCCTGATCGACGCGGACCTCGGCGGCTGCGAGCTGGCCGGGGCCCGGTTCGCCGACACGCGGTTCCTCGGCTCGACCTCGTTCGCCGGCGCCCGGTTCACCGGCGACGCGGACTTCGCCCGCGCGCTCTTCCAGGGCGAGGCCCGGTTCGACGGGGCGGTGTTCGCCGCCGACGCGGCGTTCGGGCGTGCCCGGTTCCGGGGACGGGCCGGCTTCGACCGGGTGGAGTTCGCCGGCATGGCGTGGTTCGGGCGGGGCGAGGACGAGTTGTGGGAGGACGATCCGGCCTGGGACGCGATCGAGGACGTCCGGCCCGCGCCGTGGGACGAGCCGAACGAGGACGACCCGGGCTGGCCCGTCGCGGTGCTGATGGGGGACTACCAGAGCTGGGAGGAAGGCGGGGACGGGGCACGCTTCGCCGGGACCGCGTCGTTCCGGCAGGCCCGCTTCGTCGGCCCGGCCTGGTTCTGCAAGGCCCGGTTCGGTGGGGAGGCGACGTTCCGGGACGCCCGGTTCGGCGCGGCGGTGCGACTCGACCAGCCCACGGTGGACCTCAGCGGCGCACAGTGGGCCGGCGCGGCCGGTGAGCCGGTGAGCTGGCCCCTCGGCTGGACGTCCCGGCCGGGGCCGGACGGCACGGGCGTGCTCGTGCCGGACGAATCCGTGTCGCCCTACGCGCGGCAGCTCGGCGACGGCGACCCCGCCGTCCGCCACGCCGGGCTGCGCGCCCTCGGCGAGCTGGGCGACGCGCGACCGGAGCTGCGCCAGCGGGTGGTCGACACCGTCTGCGGATACCTGCGCGGGCCGCTGCCGTTCGACGTGCGCGGCGACCTGGGCCCCGCCGAGGCCGGGGAGTCGGCGCTGCGACGCGACGCGCAACGGCTGCTCGCCGAGCGGCTGCGCCCGGTGGCCGCCACCCCCGACGGGCCGAGGCACTGGCCGGGCATGAACCTGTCGCTGTGCGGCGCGACGCTGCTCGACCTCGACCTGCACGGCTGCCACGCGGGGTACGCGGACTTCACCGCCGCCCAGTTCCACGGCGCCACCCGGTTCGACGACAGCACGTTCGACGGTGCCGCCTTCCGGCTGGGTGGGTCCGAGGGGCGCGCGTCGTTCCACGGCGAGGCCACCTTCACCGGGGCGCGGCTGGACCGGTGGCGCGGGGTCCGGGAGGTGCTCGACGGCGTCGTGTTCCACGCCGGCGTCGTCGTCGACCCTGCCGAGGACCGGGCACCGGCGGGACAGAACTGAGCGGGCGCGGCCCGTCCGCCCCGCGCCCGGATCCGAGTCCGCGCATCCGGCGGGGGCTGGGCGGGCCGTCGGCCCGTCAAGGCGGGGCCGGGGGCGCCATCGGCGCCAGGGCATGGCGCGCTTGTCGGCGACCTCGACCGCGCGGCCGAGCAGTCGGGACCGATCTGCGCCGGCGGCTCGGGACCGGGGCGGCGCCGCACCGGTCCCGAGCCCGGGTCGGTCAGGACCAGGGGGCCGTCGGATACCAGGGGATGATCTCGCGGCGGGCGAGGATCCGCACGTCCCAGTAGAGGAACGTGAAGGCGCCGGCCACGATGAACGCGACCGCGGTCAGGGTCGCCAGTCGGGTCGGCCGGGCGCTGAACCACCGTTGCAGGCGGGAACCGGCGAGCCAGGCCAGCAGCAGGAACAGCACCGCCATGATGACGATGTTGCCGATCGACTGGAGAGTGAACGCGGCGGCCCCGTAGAGCGGGTTGCCGCTCTCGGCGGCGTCGCGGAACATCTGCCGGAACAGCGCGAACGGCCGGCCGATGAGGAAGCCGGCGATCAGCGCGCCCATGAAGACCATCGGCGCGTTCGGGTACTGCTGGGCGATCCGGGCGAACGGATCCGGCACCACGCCGAGTGCGGCCAGGCCGAGGTAGATCATGATGAGCCCGATCAGGCCGAAGACCACCATCGACTGGATGCTCCGTGGCGACAGGCTGCCGGGACTGTTGCTGGCGGTGGAGAACTGCGGCATCGACGTTCCGACGAAGCCCACGATCGCGCCGTACGTGGCCGACACCGCGATCATGCCGACCGACATCCAGCCCAGTGGCTTCAGCGGCTGCACGAACCTGCTGAGCCTGCTGCCGGTGGTGCCGGTCAGCGGGGCGAGGGCGCCGAACGCGGCGATGTTGCAGGCGGTGAACGTGCCGGCGATCCCGGAGACGAAGGCGAACAGCACGCCGGCCGCGACGCCCTGGATGGGGGTCTCCTTGGCGTCGTGGCCGAGCAGGGTGTTGGCGACGTTGTCGCCGATGGTCCGGTCGACGAACTCCGCCGACCAGATCACGGTCAGCAGGAAGCCGCCGAGGACGCTGAGCAGGATGATCAGCCCGCGCCGCCGGGGGAAGTGCCCGGTGACGAACGCGGACGTGCCGGTCTGCGTGGTGTCGGGTCGGATCCGGACGGGTACGTCGGGTTGCTGGGGGGACCGCTGGGTCTGCGTCACGTGCGCTCCTCAGGGTGGGGGGTGGAACCCGGGCGCGACCGCCGATGTTGGCAACGCCGCCCGCGACCGGCGAACGGGGGTCACCGGTCGGCCTGGACGCACCCGCCCGACCCCTCCTACCAGCAACGAATCGTGCGGGATCGATGTCCGCGTCTCATCATGGGGCGCTTCCGGTCCCGGGGGTTCTTCCGCCCTGCGCAATCGCGCTGGGTGATCGACCTGTGCCCCAGAGTGCCCGCGCCGATCCCGCCGGTCGCCCGGCCCGCCCTGATCAGGGCAGCGGCCACTCGTGGACCGGCCGGTTGCTGTGCATTAGCGTCACGTAGTGCCGCACCACCTCGCGCAGCGCCTCCGGCCGGTCGAGGTGGTCGGTGGACTCCAGCCGGTGCAGGGTCTCCACCTGCCAGCTCGCGCCGTTGCGCCCCGTCAGGCAGCGCTGCTCGATGATGCCGAGCAGTCGGTCGCGCTCGCCCGGGTCCAGGCCCCACCGGTCCAGCCCGTGGTGGGCCAGCGGCAGCAGTCGCCGCAGCACCAGCTCGGTGACGGGGAGGTAGCCCAGGCCGGGCCAGAAGACCTGGGCGTCGATGCCGTGACGGGCGCAGCTGGTGAAGTTCTCCTCCGCGGCGCTGAAGGACATCTGCGACCACAGTGGCCGGTCGGCCTCGGCGAGCGCCCGGACCAGGCCGAAGTAGAAGGCGCCGTTGGCGATGGTGTCGAGCACGGTCGGCCCGGCCGGCAGCACCCGGTTTTCCACCCGCAGGTGCGGGCGACCCTTGAGCACGTCGTAGACGGGCCGGTTCCACCGGTAGACGGTGCCGTTGTGCAGGCGCAGTTCGGCGAGCTTGGGCACGCCGCCGGCGGCGAGGGCCTCGGCCGGGTCCTCCGGGTCGCAGACCGGCAGCAGCGCCGGGAAGTAGCGGACGTTCTCCTCGAACAGGTCGAACACGGTGGTGATCCAGCGTTCCCCGAACCAGACCCGGGGGCGTACGCCCTGCGCTTTGATCTCCTCGGCGCGGGTGTCCGTGGCCTGCTGGAACAGCGGGATGCGGGTCTCCCGCCACAGCTCGCGGCCGAAGAACAGCGGCGCGTTGGCGCCGAGCGCCACCTGGACGCCGGCGATCGCCTGGGCGGCGTTCCAGTAGTCGGCGAACTGGGCGGGGCTGACCTGCAGGTGGAACTGGGTGCTGGTGCAGGCCGCCTCCGGGGTGATCGTGTCGGCGGTGACGGCGAGCCGCTCCACCCCGTTGATCGCGATCCGCAGGTCCTCGCCCCGGGCCGCGAAGATCTGCTCGTTGAGCAGCTCGTAGCGGGGGTTGGCCGACAGCGTCGCCGCGGTCAGGTGCTCGGGGCGCAGCGTCGGCAGGATGCCGATCATGACCATGTGGGCGCCGATCGCGCGGGCCTTCTGCTCGGCGGCGTTCAGGCTGGCCCGCACGTGCTCCTCGAACTCGGCGGTGCCGGTGCCGGTCAGCCGGCGGGGCGCCACGTTGATCTCCACGTTGAACTGGCCCAGCTCGGTCTGGAAGCTCGGGTCGGCGACGGCGGCCAGCACGTCGACGTTGCGCATGGCGGGCATCGAGTCGCCGTCGACCAGGTTGAGTTCGATCTCCAACCCGGTCATCGGCCGGTCGACGTCGAACCGCGACTCGCGCAGCATCTCGGCGAACACGTCGAGGCAGCGGCGCACCTTCTCCCGGTAGCGGGCCCGATCCTCGCGACTGAAGGTCCGCACGCCGACTTCCTCGCCCATGGTCACCACCCTGTCACCGCTGGTCCCCTAAACCTCGCACGCCGCGTCGGGGCCGGGGAAGACCTGAGACCTCTTCTCTACCCAGCGGGGCTCCCGGTGATCCCCGTCGCCCGCGTGCCGGTCGCGCCCGGGGTCACCGATAGCATGGCCGGCGGCGAGAGGTGGAGATGCTGATGCGCGAGAAGGTGACCCGGTTGTTCGTGGTGGCGGCGATCGCCGAGGCGATCTCCTGGGCCGCCCTGCTGGCCGGCATGGCGGTGAAGTACGGCCCGCCCGCCAACGAGCTGGGCGTGCAGGTCTTCGGGCCGATCCACGGCGGCCTGTTCATCGCGTACGGCGTGCTGGTGCTCGCGGTGGCCCGCCTGCGCCGGTGGAGTCTGCTGGCCACCGGGGTGGCCCTGGCCTGTGCCGTGCCGCCCTTCGCCACGCTCGCCTTCGAGCGTTGGGCGCGGCGGCGCGGCATGCTCGACGCCGCCCGCGAGCCCGCCCGCGAGGCCGCCCCGGTCGGCTGACCCGCCCGAGCGGGCGGCTACCCGGCGAGGAAGGCGGACAGCTCGGCGGCGAGCTGTTCCGGCGCCTCCTCGGCCATGTGGTGGCCCGACTCGACCGGGGTGCGGCCCGCACGTCGTCGGCCCACTCCCGCCAGATCGCGGCGGGGTCGCCGTAGAGGTCCACCATGTCGTCCCGGGTGGACCACAGGAAGAGCACCGGGCAGCTGATCCGCCGGCCGGCGGCCCGGTCGGCGTCGTCGGCAGCCCGGTCCGGGCCGAGGCCCGCCCGGTAGTCCTCGCACATGGCGTGCACGGTCGCCGGGTCGTGGATGGCCCGGCGGTAGTCGGCGTACGCCTCCTCGCCCATCTCGGCGGGGGAGCCGCCGTACCAGGCGTCCGGGTCGGCGTTGATCACCTGCTCGGCCGGCTTGTCGAGCTGGCCGAGGAAGAACCAGTGCCACCACCGGGCGGCGAACCGGGCGTCGGCGCGGGCCAGGGCCTCCCCGATCGGCACCCCGTCGAGCACCCCGAGGCGGCTGACCCGGTCGGGGTGGTCCAGCGCGGTGCGCATCGCCACGTAGCAGCCCCGGTCGTGCCCCACCACGGCCGCGCGGTCGTGGCCGAGGGCGTCGAGCAGCGCCACGACGTCGCCCGCCATCGCCCGCTTCGAGTACGGCGCGTGGTCGGGGGTGCTCGGCGGCGTCGACGAGCCGCCGTAGCCGCGCAGGTCCGGGCAGATGACCGTGTGCCGCTCGGCGAGCAGCGGCGCCACCCGGTGCCAGGTGGCGTGGGTGCGGGGATGGCCGTGCAGCAGCACCACCGGCGACCCGGACCCGCCGTGGCGTACGCGCAGGCGTACCGGCCCGAGGTCGATCTCGTCGAGCGTGAATCCGGCGAACATGGCGCCTGCGGTGCCCGGGCGCGCGAGGCGCGAAACGTCAGATCGGCGCCGGCGCGCGAGCCAGGCCGGCGCCGGGCGCGAGACGTCGGGTCAGCGCCGGGCGTGCGAGCCAGACCGGCGCCGGGCGCGTGACTCAGCTGGTCGCGGCCCAGGCCAGCAGGGCGGCGACCAGCAGCCCGCCCAGTGCCGCCTGGAGCAGCAGCGGCGGCCCGAGGTGCGACCACAGCGTGGCGGTGCGCGGGGTGAGCAGCTGCCCGGTCGTCAGGTTGACGATCCGCTCGATCTTCGGCGGCAGGTCGGGGTCGCCCTGCCGGCGCAGCGTGAGCTGAACGTGGTCGGCGGGGTGCAGGGCGCTCTGCGGCAGGTGCCCGTGCAGCTCGACCTCGCAGAGCTGCCCGGCGGAGTCGCGCAGCCGCACCGGGGTGACCAGGTATTCCGGGCCCTTCTTCAGGTCCTTGAACCGCCGGCGGGCCGCGCCGGAGCCGGCAGAGAACAGGGACCGGACCACCGCCGCCAGCAGCCCGGCCACTCCGGCCGCCGCGAGCACCGCGACCAGCACCGGCTGGCCGATCCGCACCTCGCGCGGGTAGCCGTCGAGCAGGCGGACGACCCGCCCGGTGACGATCCGGCCGGTGGGGTGGACGATCCGCCGGATATGGAGGTCGCTGTCCATGGTCACCACCCAGAGTCCGGTTGCGTTCACCGATGGTATCGGCCATCCGGCCTGAACGACGTGAATGAATCCTGGTCACGCGCTCACGGCGGCCAGGTGACAACCGGACCGGCGCGGGTAAGCGGGGGGCCGAGCTGGAAAGGGGTCGAGCATGCAGCTGTCCTTCCTGCGCCCGCTCTACGACCGGCCGGGGCCGTGGGTCTCGGTGTACCTGGACGCCTCCGCCAACACCCAGGACGCCCACCCGGCGCTCGATCTGCGGTGGCGGGGCCTGCGCAACCAACTCCAGGAACAGCGCGCCGACGTGGACACGATCGACGCGGTCGAACGGGTCGTCCGCGGGCACGACCCGATGCCGGGGGACTACGGCCTGGCGGTCTTCGGCACCCGGGGCCGGGTGGTGCTGTCGGAGTACCTCTCCGCCCCGCCACTGCGGGACCTCGCCGCGTTCACCCCGCTGCCGCACGTGATGCCGCTGCTGGCGCAGCGCGGCGAGCAGGTGGCGTGGGTGCGGGTGCTGGCCGACCGGACCGGGGCCGACGCCATGGCGATCAGCGCCGGCGGCGTGCCGCGCCGCGCCCACGTGACCGGCCGGGAGGACTTCCAGTTGCGCCGGGTGAAGCCCGGCGGCTGGTCCCAGTCGCGGTACCAGCGCGCCGCCATGGAGGCCTGGCACCACAACGCCGGCGACGTCACCGCGGCGACGGTGGAGCTGGCCGAGAAGGTCGGCGCGGACGTGGTGGTGGTCGCCGGCGACGTGCGGGCCACCGGCGTGATCGCCGCCCAGATGCCGCAACGCTGGCAGGACGTCGTGGTCCGCACCGACGCCGGCTCCCGGGCCGGCGGCGCCGACCAGACGCTCCTGGACGACCTCACCGTGCAGACCATCGCCGAGGTGGCCGACCAGCGGATCACCGCCGCGCTGGACCGGTTCGGCATGCAGGAGGACGTCGGCGCCGGGCTGGAGGCGGTGGTCTCCGCGCTGCAACGCAACCAGGTCGACACCATGCTCATCGTCGACGACCCGTCGGCGACCGGGGAGCTGTGGATCGGGCCGGACCCGACGGCGATCGCCACCGACCCGCGGCAGCTCGCCGACATGTCGGTGCGCGACCCGGAGAAGGTCCGCGCCGACGCCGCGCTCGTGCGCGCCCTGGTCGGCACCGACGCCGAGCTGACCGTGCTCGGCCCGGACGAGGCGCCGGAGCTGACCGACGGCGTCGGGGCGGTGCTGCGGTACGTCGACGCCGCCACGCCGGGGCGTGGCAATGCCTGAGCGGACGGTGGCCGACCTGGTGGTCGAGAGGCTGCGCGCCTGGCGGGTGCCGCGCGTCTTCGGCTACCCCGGTGAGGCCATCGCCCCGGTGGTCGAGGCGCTCGACGCCTCGGGCGGGGACCCGGCGTTCGTCCCCGCCCGGCACGAGGAGACCGCCTCCTACATGGCCACCGGGCACGCCAAGTTCACCGGCGGGATCGGGGTCTGCCTGGCCACCCAGGGGCCGAGCGCCGTCCAGCTGCTCAACGGGCTCTACGACGCCAAGCTGGACAGCAAGCCGGTGGTGGCCATCGTCGGCGAGGACGTCTCCGGCCCGCTCGGCGGCGCTCACCAGGAGATCGGGCTGAGCCGGCTGTTCGCCGACGCGTGCAACCAGTTCGTCCGGTACGGCCGCACCCCCGTCGGAGTGCCGGCCCTGCTCGACCAGGCGTTCCGCACCGCCGCGGCCACCCGCAGCCCGGTCTGCGTGGTGCTGCCGCGCCAGTTGCAGGAGAGCGCGGTGCCCGACCTGCAAGCGCACGCGGCCGGCGTGTTCGCGGCGACGCCGGGGGAGCCACTGGCCCGGGTGCTGCCGCACGAGGTCGACCTGGAGGCGGCCGCCCAACTGCTCGCCAACGGCCAGCGCACCGCCATCCTGGTCGGGCAGGGCGCGCGGGGCGCGGCGGAGGACATCGTCGCCCTCGCCGACCGGCTCGGCGCCGGGGTGGCGGCCTCGCTGCTCGGCAAGCCGGTGCTCGACGAGCGGCTGCCCTTCCACGCGGGCGTGCTCGGCGAGGTCGGCACCTCGGCCGCCGCCGAGCTGATGGGCGGCTGCGACACGCTGCTGCTGGTCGGCACGAACGACCCCTGGACGGACTACTTCCCGATGCCGGGGCAGGCCCGCACCGTGCAGATCGACATCGACGGGCGCCGGATCGGCACCCGCTACCCGGTGGACGTGCCGCTGGTGGGGGACGCCGCGGAGACGCTGCGGGCGTTGCTGGCCAGGGTGCCGGACCGGCCCAACGCCCGCTGGCGGGAGACCGTGGAGGGCTCGGTCGACCGCTGGCGGGCTGAACGCGCCGACCGGGCCGCCGCCCCCGCCGAGCCGGTGAACCCGCAGCTCGTGGTGCAGGAGCTCGCCAGCCGGTTGCCCCGGCGCGGGGCGGTCGCGGTGGACGTCGGCTCGGTCATCTACTGGTACGCCCGGCACCTGGAACTGCCCCCCGGGGTGAACGCGCAGCTCTGCGGCACCCTCGGCTCGATGGGCTGCGCCCTGCCGTACGCGGTGGCGGCCAAGCTCGCCGCTCCGGACGAGCCGGTGATCGCCCTGCTCGGCGACGGCGCCATGCAGCTCAACGGGCTGGCGGAGCTGATCACCGTGGCGCACCACTGGCGGGAGTGGCGCGATCCCCGGCTGGTCGTGCTGGTGCTCAACAACCGGGACCAGTCCGGCATGGGCGGCGGCCGCCCGCCGTCCACCGACCCGACGCGCCGCCGCCCCGACGTCCCGTACGCCGGCTGGGCCCGCCTGCTCGGGCTGCACGGGGTGCGGGTCGACCGGCCGGAGCTGGTGGGGGCGGCCTGGGACGAGGCGCTCGCCGCCGACCGCCCGTGCGTGGTGGAGGCGGTGGTCGACCCGGCGGTACGGTTGGCGCCCCCCGAGCCCGCGTTCGCGGACCTGCGCGGCGTCTTCGCCGATGGCGACGCCGCCCGGCGGGTCCGCGACCGGATGCTGACCACCGGGGTGGCCGTGGAGGCCGAAGACCTCGTTTAGCCGCCCGGCGGGCGGGCACTGAGGACCGGCAGTCAGACGCGGGAGGTCGCCTTGTCCGAGCCCACCGATCGCCGGTACGGTCCCGCGCGCCTGCCGGAGCCCCGCGGACCGGTCTCGGCGGCGGTGCTGGACGCGCTGCGGCAGGAGCCGCACGACCTGCCGGCCGGGCTCGGTGCTCGGCTCGACCCGGTCGACCCGCTCACCGACGAGGACCTCCAGCTCACCCTCTTCTGCTGCTACGAGCTGCACTACCGGGGCTGGCGGGGCGTCGACGACGACTGGGAGTGGCAGCCGTCCCTGCTCGCGCTGCGCGCGTACGCCGAACGGGTCTTCGAGGCGGCGGTGCGGGCGCTCGTGGGGCCGCTGCCGGCGGTGCTGCCCGACGGCGTGCCGGCCGCGCTCGCCGACGTGGTCGCTGCGGACGCCGGGCCGTCGCTCGCCGGGCACCTCCAGCGCCGGGCGTCGCTGGCGCAGTTCCGGGAGTTCGTCACCCACCGCTCGATCTACCACCTGCGGGAGGCGGACCCGCACAGCTGGGCCCTGCCGCGCCTCGGCGGACCGGCGAAGGCCGCCCTGGTGGAGATCCAGACGGACGAGTACGGCAACGGGCGGCTGGACCGGATGCACGCCGAGTTGTTCCGGGTGACCCTGGACCGCCTGGGGCTGGACACCGGATACGCCGCCCACCTGGACGCGGTGCCGGCGGTCACCCTGGCCACCAACAACCTGATGTCGCTGTTCGGGCTGCACCGGCGGCTGCGTGGGGCGCTGCTGGGGCACCTCGCCGCGTACGAGATGACCTCGTCGCTGCCGAACCGCCGGTACGGCAACGGGCTGCGCCGGCTCGGCCTGGACGAGGCGGCCACCCGCTTCTACGACGAGCACGTGGAGGCCGACGCGGTGCACGAGCAGATCGCCGCGCACGACCTGTGCGGCGGCCTGGTCCGGGTGGAGCCGGGCCTCGCCCCCGACGTGCTCCTCGGTGCCGCCGCCGCGCTAGCGGTGGACCGGCTCTTCGCCGCGCACCTGCTCGACGCCTGGGCCGCCGGCCGCACCTCGCTGCGCCCGACCCCCGGCCCGCCCCGGGCCACCCTGCGGAAGTCCTCGCGGCCCGGCGGGATGGCCGCGCCGGTCACCGCCGTGGCCTGACCCGCGCGGCCCGCCCTCCGCGTCTCCCCGATCCACCGCTCGTCGATCTTGCACTTCGGCCCCGTGACGGGTTGTTCATCCCCGATTCGTCGGGGCACCAAGTGCAAGATCGCGGGGTGGGGGCGGGGTCAGGTTTGGCGGGTGGTGCCGGCGCGGAAGCCGATCGCCTTGTGCGTGCCGTCGCAGAAGGGCTTGAGCGCGGACTTGCCGCACCGGCACAGCGCCACCGTGCCCCGCCGCGCGTCGATGGTCTCGCCGTCCGGGGTGAGCAGGACGAAGTCGCCCCGGACCAGCAGCGGGCCGTCCTGGTACGGGGTGATGGTGGCCGCCGCGGCGGGCGTGTCGTCGTCTGCGCGCATGGGCGCTCATGTGCCCGCCGTCCCGGCGCCGAAACCCCTGGTCACGGCTCGGGTGCCGGGCTGCCGGCGGGGACGGCGGCAACCGCCCGGATCTTCTGATTACTCCCGCCCGGTGGGGGATGCCCCGTTTGAACCCCATCGGGACGGGAAGCCGGGCCGCGTGGTGAGCGAACGAGGCAAGGTGGGGCCGGTGCACAAGGTGCGCAAGGGGCTCACGGCCGACGGTGCCGGACTGGCGGGCGACCGGGTGGTGGCCGCCGGCAGCGCGGCCCGGGTCCTGGTGGCCGCCACCGCGCGGGCGCTGCGCGGCACCGACTGCGCCGACCTGGGACACCCCGGACACCCCGGCCCACTGTCGCGGTTCACCGGCGCGCCCGAGCCGGTCCGGCGGGCGGCGGTGGTCCGGGCCGCCGGCCGGGTGGCGCTCACCCCCGGCCAGACGGCCGAGGTCGACGCCGAGCGGATCGCCCGCTGGTTCGCCGACCAGTACCCCCGCCGCCGCTACCCGGGCGCCCTGCTCGGCTCCCCGCACGGGGCCGCCGCGCACCTGGCGATGGCGCTCGGCGTGCCCTGGCTGCCCGCCGGGTTCGAGATGAGCGTGCACTGGGCCCAGGGCGCCGTGGACAGGCCGCAGGCCGCCCTCGACCACGGAGCGGCGCTGACGGCCCGCCTGCTCGCCGACAACCCCGACCTGCACGTACGCCAGGTGCACTGCCCCGCCAGCCGGGGCGCGCTGGCCGGCGCCACGGTGTCGCTCACGGCCCGGTGGCGGTCCCTGCCGGCCGCGTACGCGCGGTTCCTGGCCGACCTGCTGGAGCCGGACGCACCGGTGCTGCTGCTGCGCGACGTCCGCACCTGGCCGGTGTTCGACTCCGCGCCCGGCCACAGCTTCCAGGTCGGCTGCCCGGGCAGCGGCCTGGACCCGGTGGACTTTCACCCGGACAGCCACGCCCTGCGCCAGGTGCTCCGCTCCGCCGGCGGGGACGGCGCGCACTGGCAGCCGCCGGAGGTCTGCGCGCCACCCGCCCCGGCCGAACACGGCGTGGAGCCCGGTTTCGAGGACAGTGCCCGGGAGTGGACCGCCCGGCACCGGCATCCGCTGCACCGTGTGCTCGTCCCGCGGCCGGGCGCGCTGAGCGCCGCGACCGCCGACCTGTACCGGCGCTGGCTGCGCGCGGCCGGCAAGACCGGAAACCGGCTGGTGGTGGAGTGCGGCCGGCTGCTCGACCCGTGGCAGGTGGTGCGGGCCGGGATGGTGCCGTACTGGTGCGAGAACGCCACCCGACGCAGCGTGGAGGGGGTGGAGTGGTGGCTCGCCGGCAGCGAGCCGTTCAGCTCGGTGGACGTCCTGCCCGAGCCGCCCGGCCTGCGGTCGCCGGCGCTGGCCGGGTTGCCGCAGTGGCTGGCCGTCGCCGGCTTCGGCCGCCGCCGGCGGGCGCTGGACCGCACCTCGGCGCGGGGCTACCCGGTCACCTCCGTGCCCACCCGCCGGGCCACCGAGGTGCTGCGGGCCCAGCCGTACGACCTGCCGACGCCGCCGTCGATGACCGTCGCCGAGGCACTCGCGGCACTGCGGGACAGCGGCGCCCACCAGGGGTTGCTGATCTGTTGAACCAGCCCTGTCGAAACATCCTCGCGAAACCGGGGTCCCGTGATTGAGTACCTACGGAGCGGGAACACCGCTGGCTGCGACGGCCTGATCACGCCGTCCGGCGCGGCGTCGTCGCCCGCTGGCATCCCAGTCATGTGACCCACTTTCGGCCCGGTGCGTGGTGCGACCACGCGCGCGCACGACCGGTTTCCTGAATCCGGGCGGGGGACCTTCCTGAGGGAGGCGCGGATGTTCGGACAGAGCACCACAACCACACCACCTCCGACCGATCGGGGCCTGGAGGACCTGGACGCGGCCGCGCTGGCGTACGCGGCCCGGATCGAGGGTCTTCCGCCCGAACGGCGCCAGGAGGCGCGTGACGACCTGGTCCGGTTCGCCCTGCCGTTCGCCGGCCGACTCGCCCGCCGGTACCGGGGGCGGGGGGAGCCGCTGGAGGACCTGGAGCAGGTCGCCCGCCTCGGCCTGGTCAACGCCGTCGACCGGTACGACCCCGAGCGGGGATCGTTCACCGCGTACGCCGCGATCACCATCGTCGGCGAGATCAAGCGCCACTTCCGCGACCGCACCTGGGGCGTGCACGTGCCCCGCCGGCTGCGCGACCTGATCCTGGAGGTGGGGCAGGCGACCGCCGCGCTGACCAGTGAGCTGTCCCGGGCCCCGTCGGTCGCCGAGCTGGCGGCGCGGCTGGAGACGCCGGAGGAGGAGATCCTGGCCGCTCTGGAGTCGGCGGCCGGCTACAGCCCGGCCTCGCTCAACGCCCCCGTCGGCGGGGAGAGTTCGGCCGAGTTCGGCGACCTGGTCGGCGAGTCCGACAACGCGCTGGAGTCCGTCGACGACCGGGTGACCGTCAGCGGGCTGCTGCATCGGCTGCCCTGGCGGGAACGGCGCATCCTGGCCATGCGCTTCTACGGCAACCAGACCCAGGCGGAGATCGCCGCCCGGTTCGGCATCTCCCAGATGCACGTCTCGCGGTTGCTGTCGCGGGCGCTGACCTGGCTGCGCCAGGCGATGCTCGCCGACGCCCCGCCGCCGTGGCAGAACGGCGCGGCCGAGTCGGACAGCACGAAGACCCGCATCTCCGTGAAGCAGAACGGCGACCGGGTGGTCGTGGAGGTCGGCGGGGAGGTCGACCGGGACGGCGCGGACCAGCTCCGCAGGGCCATGCTGGAGGCGGTGACCGGCCAGCCCGCCGAGGTGGTGGTGGACCTGGTCGGCGCGGGCGGCTTCGACGCCGGCGGCATCGCCGCGCTGATGGCCGGTCGCGAGGCCGCCGCCCGCACCGGGGTGCCGCTGCGGCTGACCCGGGTCCAGCCGGCGGTGCGCCGCTCGCTCACCGCGGCGGGACTGGCCCCGACGCGCGACAACTGACGCGCGCCGGCGCCTGCCTGCCGGCCAGACGACGGAAAGGGGTCGGCGCACGGTGCGCCGGCCCCTTTCGCGTACGCCCGCTCAGCGCTCCGGGGTGTCGTCGGGCTCGCGCGGGTGCCGCCAGCGGTCTTTCTCCGGCGGTTCGAGCCGGGCCTCCTCCGGCTCGGTGTACTCGAAGCTGGGCCGGCGCACCTCCTCGGGCTCCGGCACGTCCACCGGCCGGGCCCCGGACTGCGGCGCGGGGTGATAGCCGGCCGCTTCCCGTGCGCCGTGCGCCCCCTCGGCGGCCGGCGCCTCGGGCAGGTGCTTCTCGCGGTGCAGCTCCTCGCGGAACTGCTGCGGCGGCTTGGTGGTGCGCTGGGGCAGGTCCCGGCCGAGGTCGGCGACCAGCGGGCCGTACTTGGCGTCGAACGCGGGCCGCTCGGAGCGGATCCGGGGCATCCGGTCGAAGTTGCGCAGCGGCGGCGGGCAGGTGGTGGCCCACTCCAGGGAGTTGCCGTAGCCCCACGGGTCGTCGACCGCCACCATGGCGCCGTACCGCCAGGTTTTCCACGCGTTCCAGATGAAGAAGAGGGTGGACGCGCCGAGCACGAACGCGGAGATGCTGGAGAAGGTGTTCAGCGCGGTGAAGCCGTCGCTCGGCAGGTAGTCGACGTACCGGCGGGGGAAGCCTTCGTTGCCCAGCCAGTGCTGGACGAGGAAGGTGCCGTGGAAGCCGAGGAACATGGTCCAGAAGTGGGCCTTGCCGAGCCGCTCGTCGAGCAGCCGCCCGGTCATCTTCGGCCACCAGAAGTAGAAGCCGCCGAAGAGGGCGAAGACCACCGTGCCGAAGAGCACGTAGTGGAAGTGCCCGACGGCGAAGTACGTGTCGTGGGTGTGCCAGTCCGCCGGCGGGCTGGCCAGCAGCACCCCGGTGAGGCCGCCGAAGAGGAAGGTGACCAGGAAGCCGATCGCGAACAGCATCGGCGTCTCGAAGGTGAGCTGTCCCTTCCACATCGTGCCGATCCAGTTGAAGAACTTCACCCCGGTGGGCACCGCGATCAGGTAGCTCAGGATGCTGAAGAACGGCAGCAGCACCTGGCCCGTGGCGAACATGTGGTGCGCCCACACGGTCATCGACAGCACGGTGATCGCCATGGTGGCCAGCACCAGACCGGTGTAGCCGAAGATCGGCTTGCGGGCGAAGACCGGGATGATCTCGGTGATGATGCCGAAGAACGGCAGCGCGATGATGTAGACCTCGGGATGGCCGAAGAACCAGAACAGGTGCTGGAAGAGCATCGACCCGTTGTTCTCCGGGGTGAAGACCTGCGCGTTGAGCAGTCGGTCCGCGGCCAGCGCCAGCAGCGCCGCGGCGAGCAGCGGGAAGACCAGGAGCACCAGCACGCTGGTGAACAGCATGTTCCAGGTGAAGATCGGCATCCGGAACATGGTCATGCCGGGCGCGCGCAGGGTCAGGATCGTGGTGATCAGGTTGACCGCGCCGAGGATGGTGCCCAGCCCGGAGATGACCAGGCCGACCACCCACATGTTCGCGCCGACGCCCGGGGAGTGCTCCGCGCTGCTCAGCGGCGTGTACGCGGTCCAGCCGAAGTCGGCGGAGCCGCCCGGGAGAGCGAAGCCGCCGATCACCATCAGGCCGCCGAACAGGTAGAGCCAGTAGGCGAGGGCGTTGAGCCGGGGGAACGACACGTCGGGCGCGCCGATCTGGATGGGCACGATGTAGTTGGCGAACCCGAACGCCGCCGGGGTGGCGAACAGCAGCAGCATCACCGCGCCGTGCGACGTGAACAGCTGGTTGTACTGCTCGGGGGCGAGGAACTGCAGGCCCGGTCGGGCCAGCTCGGCCCGCATCAGCATCGCCTCGACCCCGGCGACCAGGAAGAAGCCGAACGAGGTGAGCAGGTAGAGCACGCCGATCTGCTTGTGGTCGGTGGTGGCCAGGAACCGGATCAGGGTCCCGCCGGGGACCGACTTGCGCAGCGGCCCGGGGAAGCCGCCGAAGCGTGCCGGTGCCAGGATCGCCGGGCCCCGGTCGCGTGGAGGTTCCGTGGTTACCCGCTTGGGCATGTGACTCTCACCCCGCCATGACGACAGACAGGACGGCGTGCCTACCCGCCCCTCTGCCCATGTAACCAGGCGACAGCGGCTATTCAGGCTAGAGCGGTAATTTCGGTCAATTGGCGGGCAGTACGGCCCAGACGACCTTCCCGTCGCCGGCCGGCACGCTGCCCCAGCGCTGGGCCAGCTCGCGGACGAGCATCAGGCCACGGCCGCCCTCCGCCAGCAGCTCGGGGGAGCCGGCCCGGGCCGAGGCCCGGCAGCCGTCCACCACCGCGAGGTGCAGGTACGGCTGGCGCAGGGTGAGCGTCACCTGCATCGGGGTCCCGGCGTGCCGGACCACGTTGCCGACCAGTTCGCTGAGCACCAGCGAGGCCGGGCCGGCCGCCTGCGGCAGGTTCCACCGGGCACACGCGTCGGCGACCAGCTCGCGGGCCCGCCGGCAGGCCTCCGCCACCGGTTCGAGCCGGGCCCGCAGCCGGGGCGCCACCGCCGCGTTCGCCACCCGGGTGGCCTCCTCGCAGTCGCGGCGCACCGGCACCACCCGGCAGGCGGTCGACTCCGCCAGCCAGTCCGCCGCCTCCGACGGCGGGGCGCAGAGCACGACCGGCACCGCCGGCCAGTCGGCGGCGCGCCGGGCGGCGGCCGCGAAGACCGAGAGCGCGAGCCGGTCACGGACGGTGACGTCGGTCAGGTCGACCACGAGGGCGTCGGGCTGGGCGGCCAGGCACTCCGCCAGCACGGTGTGCACCGAGCGCATGGTGCCGACATCGAGGCCGCCGCGGAGCCGTACGACGGTCACGGGGGACGCGTCGCGCACCTCGCAGGTGATCCGGCTCGACATGTGCGCCCTCGCTTCGCGTGGTCGGGGACCTGCGAACTACCCGGGCACCGGGGGAGTCAAACCGGAACGTGGGCGACCCCGACGGCGGTCACGGCCGCCCGCCGCTCGCGGTGCGTCACCGGCGGGGCTGCCCCCGCGTGGTCAGCACGCCGAGCGCGATCATGCCGACGCCGAGGAACAGGTGCAGCCAGTTGTCGGCGTTGTTGACCGGGACGAAGTTGGCCCCGCTGTCGTGGTCGACGACCAGTCCGTAGAGCCAGAGCACCAGGTAGATCGCTCCGCCGCCGACCAGGAAGGTGCGGGCGCCGGAGATTGTCCGGGCCAGCGCCAGCCCCGCCACCCCGAAGAGCAGGTGGACGATGTTGTGCAGCACCGAGACCTGGAAGAGGCCGAGCAGCTTGGCGTCGGACTCGTGCCCGGCGAACCGCAGGTCACCGAAATCGCTGGTGACCCCCGGCACGAAGCCGAGCACGCCGACCAGGAGGAAGACCACCGCCACGGCGGCGGCGGCCCGCCGGACGGGCGCCTTGCCGTCGGCCGGGTTGCGCCGGGCGCGAGAGTGCGCCATGGGACCGGTCACCGCCGTCTCCTCACTGTGCGGGAACGCTGAGCCGTCCGCGCCTTCCCGGTCCTCGTCCCGCCAAACCCGCCGCCGACGGCTCGTCTCGTGCCGGCACGAGACGACCGGAGTCGCCCCGGCGAACCTCCTGGTATCCCTCCGGCGCCCCGGGCACGCGACGCCCGGGGCCGGCCCGCCTGTCAGGCGCACCGGCCCCCGCCGGGAGCGTGGGATCAGACCGGTTGCAGCCGCGGTGCGGCGGCCAGCTGGCGGACCCGTTCGTAGAGGCCCACGTACTGCTCCGCCATCACGGCGGGGGTGAAGCGCGCCGCGGCCTCGCGTCGGCACTCGTCGGGGTCGAGGAGGCTGGCGGCCAGCAGCAGGTCGGCCAGCTCGTCCTCGTCGGTGGTGAGCAGGCCGGTGCGGCCGTGCTCGATCAGCTCGGGCAGGCAGCCCCGCGCCGTCGCCACCACGGGCGTGCCCAGGGCCAGCGACTCGACCACCGCCGTGCCGCCCGGCTCCTCCCAGCGCAGCGGGAACAGCGAGGCACGGGCGCCCGCCAGCAGGTCGTCGCGCTCCTGCCCGGCCACGGTGCCCACCCAGCGGACCAGGTCGCCGTCGACGTGCGGTGCCACCTCGTCGTAGAAGAACCGGACGTCCGGGTTCTGTCGTGCCTCGTCCCCGGCGGCGGCCAGGTCCTCCGGCCGGTGGTACGGCCCGACGGGCCCGGCGAGCACCAGCGGCACCCCCACGCGGTGCGCGAGGCGGGCCCCCAGGTCCTGGCCCTTGCCGGGGTTGATCCGGCCCAGGATGACCAGGTGGTCGCCCTTGTCCGCGCCCGGCCGCCGGTCGGCGTCGACGGCGAGGGGGGTCGACAGGTGCACGTGCCCCACGGAGTGCTCCCGCAGCGCCCGGGGCGCGCGGGCCAGTTGCGAGGCGGACACCCCGTTGACCCGGACCCGGTCGCCGCCGTCCAGGTTGCCGTAGAGCGCCGGGTGCTTGGCCAGGTCCCAGTGCAGCGTGTGCAGCGCCGGCGGGGCGTCCGGGCCCATCGCGGCGAGGGTGGCCAGGCCCACGGCCTCCACGTGGTCGTGCACCAGGTCGATGTCGTCGCGGGAGTGCAGCGCGCGCACCACCCCGTTCAGGTGCGCCTGGGAGATGCCGCAGACCTGGTTGTACGGCCGTTGCAGCGCGTGGAACTGTCCGTCGGGAAAGACGGACAGCTTCTCGTCGACCGGCAGGGTGCTGCTGTCGACCGACGCGAGCACCACCCGTACGCCGAGGCGGCGCAGCTCCGGCACCAGCGTCGCGATCACGTTCTCGATGCCGCCGTAGCCGGGCGGCGGCACGGACAGCCACGGACCGGCGTTCATCAGGACGGTGAGGCTCATGCGGGGTTCCTTCCCTCGGCGGGGCCCTGGGCCGTCCGCGACCGGTCACCTGTGCGATGGTGCGGCCGGGCGGTCACGCCGCGGCCACCCGTCGGCGGGGGATCCGGTGCCGCAGCTCCGCCAGGGGCGGTCGCTCCTCGATGGAGACGTCGCTGACGACGATCTCCCGGTCCAGGTTGGGCAGCGCGTCGGAGCCGCCGCGCCGGAACTGGGTCAGCAGGGCGGCGGGCATCGCGCCCGGGGCCGCCCAGCCGCGTCGCTGCAACCGCGACCAGGCGGTGAGCATGATCTGGGCCGACATCCGGCCCAGCGCGGCGGTGTCCTGGTGGCGGTGCTTGCGCTCGCCCAGGTCCACCTGGGCCAGCGCGTCCAGCCCGACGAGGTCGAGCAGGTCGATCAGCATCGCCGTCTCCACCCCGTAGCCGGAGACGAACGGCACCCGCTCCAGCACCTCCCGGCGGCCGGCGTACTCACCGGCGAGCGGCTGGACGAAGCCTGCCAGCTCCGGCCAGAACAGGTTGAGTATCGGCCGGGCCATCAGTTCCGTCACCCGACCCCCGCCGTCGGCCTCCACCCCGGTCGTTCCGACCAACGGGCGGTGGTAGAAGCCCTTGACGAAGTCGACCGACGGGTCGGTCAGCAGCGGGCCGATCAGCCCCGTCACGAAGTGGGCGCGGAACTCCCGCAGGTCGGCGTCGACGAACGCGACGACGTCCCCCTCGGCCGCGGCCAGCCCGGCCCAGAGCGCGTCGCCCTTGCCGGTCAGCCGGGGTAGCCCCCGGGTCATCGCGTCCTGGCCGACCACCTCCGCGCCGGCGGCGCGGGCCACCTGCGCCGTACGGTCGGTGGAGCGCGAGTCCACCACGATCAGTTCGTCCACCAGGGCCACCCGGTCCATCAGGTGCTCCCGGATCGTCGACACGATCGCGCCGACCGTTGCCTCCTCGTTGCGGGCCGGCAGGACCACGCTGACCCTGCTGTCGCCCTTCGCGCGCAGCAGCCGCCGCGCCGGCCAGTCGGCCGCGGACGTGGTGCGGTAGGTGGCCCAGGCCTCCACCACCGGTGAAACCATCGTCTCCGTATTCCGCACAGGCACCCCCTGATCGTGGCGGAAAAACCCGTTCTGTTTTTCCCACTACTGCGCTCGCGCTAACCGCAGCATGCCTAACAGCTTGATCACGGAGGTCACGCGGCCGGGTTCCCCCCTGGTGAACGTTTGATTGCGCCCATGCGGGGGGAGTGCACTCGACGGAACGTGAAACCGTGGCGGAAGGGCTTTTACATGCGCACGTGCCGGGTGGGACTGGTAGGGGCCGGCGGGGTGGCGCAACGCCACGCCCGGGTGCTGGGCGGCTTCGCGGACGTGGAACTGCTCGGGGTGACCGACGTGGTCCCGGCGGCGGCGGCGGAACTGGCCGGCGCGCACGGCGCCCGGACGTTCGACGACGTGGAGGACCTGCTGGCCGCCGGGCCGGACGCGGTGTACGTCTGCGTGCCGCCGTTCGCGCACGGCCCGGCGGAGGAGGCGGTGATCGCGGCCGGGGTGCCGATGTTCGTGGAGAAGCCCGTCGCGGTCGACCTGGCCACGGCCGAGCGGATCGCCGACCTGGTCGCCCGCCGGGGGCTGCTCACCGGCGTCGGGCACCACTGGCGGTACCTGCCGGTGGTGCAGCAGGCGCGGGAGCTGCTCGCCGGCCGTCCGGTGCGGATGGTCAGCGGCGCGTGGTGGGACAAGGTGCCCCCGGTCGCCTGGTGGTCCAGGCGGGACCGCTCCGGCGGGCCGGTGGTGGAGCAGGCCGCCCACGTGCTGGACCTGGTGCGGTCGCTGGTCGGGGAGGCGACCGAGGTCACCGCGTACGGCAACGGGACGCCGCCGCCGGTCGACGGCGCCGACATCGACTCGGTGACCACCGCGGCGCTGCGCTTCGCCGGCGGGGCGGTCGGCACGCTGACCGCCGCCTGCGTGCTCGGCTGGAAACACCGCGCCGGCCTGGAGATCCTCGCCGATGGGCTGGCCCTGTCGCTGGCCGAGGACAGCCTGGTGGTCCGCGACGCCGACGGCGAACGTCACTTCGACGCCGACCCCGACGCCGCCCGGGTGGCCGTGGACCGGGCCTTCGTCGACGCGGTCCGCGGGGTCGGCGACGACGTCCGCGTCCCGTACGCCGAGGCGCTCGGCACCCAGCGGCTCGCCCTCGCGGTGGCCGACTCCGCCCGCACCGGCCGGACCGTACGCCTGGACCGCCCGTCCGCCGCGCCGCTCGCCACGGGGGTGACCGTCGATGCGTGACAAGGTGGTGGTGGTCAGCGGCCCGGGCCGGGTGGAACTGGTCGAGCAGGACGCCGCCGAGCTGACCGACGGCACGTTCCGGGTCGAGACGCTGTTCAGCGGCGTCTCCGCCGGCACCGAGCTGAGCTACGTCAAGGGCACCAACCCCTACCTGCACGTCACCTGGAACGCCGACCTCGGCCTGTTCCAGCCGGGCGGGGCGAGCACCCCGTACCCGGTGAGGCGGCTGGGCTACATGCAGGTCGGCCGGGTGGTGGAGAGCCGCACCCCGGCCGTCGCCGTGGGCACCGTCGGCGCGATGACGTACGGCCACCGCACCGGCTGGGTCGCCGACCCGGTCGCCGAGCGGTTCGTGCCGCTGCCCGACGACATCGACCCGCTGCTCGGCGTGTACGTGGCGCACATGGGGCCGATCTGCGCCAACGGGGTGCTGCACGCCGCGGCCGACCTGCACGGCGCCGACGTGCGGTCGCTGGGCGACGGCGTCCGGGGCCGCCGCGTGGCCGTCGTCGGCAGCGGGGTGGTGGCCCTGCTCACCGCCCTGTTCGCCAGGCGGCACGGCGCCGCCTCGGTGGTGGTGCTCGACCCGACCCCGCAGCGGCGGGCCGTCGCCGAGGCGCTCGGCCTGGAGACCCTCGACCCGCAGGCCCACGACCCGGCGGTGGTCCTCAAGACCCGCTGGGCGCACGGCCCCGGCGACCGGGGCGCCGACGTGGTGTTCCAGTGCCGGGGGCAGGCGTGGGCGTTGCAGCTCGCGCTGCGCCTGCTGCGCCCCCAGGGCACGGTCGTCGACCTGGCCTTCTACCAGGCCGGCGCGGACGCGGTGCGGTTCGGCGAGGAGTTCCACCACAACGGACTGTCGCTGCGCTGCGCGCAGATCGGCCGGGTGCCGCGCGGGCTCGCCCCCACCTGGGACCGTGAGCGCCTCTCCGCCGAGACGATCGACCTGCTGCGGGCGTACGGGGACGTGGTCCGCAAGCACCTGGTGTCGGCGGTGGTGCCGTTCGAGGAGGCACCGACGCTGCTGACCGACCTGGCCGAGCGGCGCCGGCAGGAACTCCAGGTGGTGCTGACCGTCTGACATCCGCGTCCGGCCGGGGCGGATGCCGGGGCCGGTTACCGTTGGCGGGCATGACCGACAGGACCGCGTCGTGACCGCCGATGCCCCCGCAGCCGCCGCCGCTCCCGCCGCTCCCGCCGGCGCCGAGGCTCCTGCGGGTGACCCCGCGAGCGCCCCCGGGCAGCGTCGGGTCGGCCTTGCCGCCCTGCTGCCGTACCTGCGCGCCCACCGCGGCACCCTCGCCGTGGTGGGCGCGCTGTCGCTGGCCGGGGCGGCGGCGTCGCTGGCGCAGCCGCTGCTCACCCGCGCGGTGCTCGACGGCGTGTCGGCGGCCCGGCCGGTGGCCGGCCTGGTGGCGGTGCTGGTCGCCCTGGTGCTGGGGGCCGCGGCGCTCGGCGGGCTGCGGGACTACCTGCTGCAGCGCACCGCCGAGGGCGTCGTGCTGGGCACCCGGCGGCGGCTGGCCGGGCACCTGCTGCGGCTGCCGATCGCCGAGTACGACCGCCGCCGCACCGGCGACCTGCTGTCCCGGGTCGGCTCGGACACCACGCTGCTGCGGGCGGTGGTCACCTCCGGGCTGTTCGAGGTGGTCACCGGCGCGGTGATGGTGCTGGGCGCGGCCGGCGCGATGGTGCTGCTCGACCCGGTGCTGTTCGGGGTGACCCTGCTCGGGGTGGCCGCCGGGGTCGGCTTCGCGGTCGCCTTCGCGCGCCGGATGCGCGACCTGGCCCGGACCGCCCAGGAGCGCATCGGGGAGATGACCTCGGCGGTGGAGCGGGCGATCTCCGCCGTCCGGACGATCCGCGCGGCCCGGGCGGAGCGGCGCGAGGCCGACACGGTCGGCGCCAGCGCGGCGCAGGCGTACGCGGCGGGGCTGCGGGTGGCCCGGGTGCAGGCGTTCGTCGGCCCGGTGAGCACGGTCACGATCCAGGGCGCGTTCCTGCTGGTGCTGGGCGTGGGCGGGGCGCGGGTGGCGGCCGGTGTGATCACCGTGGGTGACCTGGTCGCGTTCGTGATGCTGCTGTTCTTCCTGGTGCTGCCGCTCGGCCAGGCGGTGCACGCCTACGCCCAGTTGCAGACCGGGCTGGGCGCGTTGCAGCGGATCGAGGAGGTGCTCGCGGTGCCGGTGGAGGGCGCGGCCGACCGTCCCGCGCCCGTCCGTCACACCGCCGCCCCGACCTGGCCGAGCACCGCCGACGGGGCACCGGCGGCCGTCACGTTCGACCGGGTCGACTTCCACTACCCGGGCGGCCCGCCGGTGCTGCGCGAGGTCAGCTTCACCGTGCCGGCCGGCACCCGCACGGCACTCGTCGGCCCCTCCGGCGCCGGCAAGTCGACGCTGCTGGCCCTGGTCGAGCGCTTCTACGACGTGACCGGGGGCACCCTGCGGCTGGACGGGGTGGACGTGCGCGACCTGCCCCGCGACGCGCTGCGCGCCCGCCTCGGCTACGTCGAGCAGTCCGCGCCGGTGCTGGCCGGCACGCTCCGGGAGAACCTGCTGATCAGCGCGCCGGACGCCACCGACGACCGGCTGCGTGCGGTGCTCGACGAGGTCAACCTCGGTCATCTCGCCGAGCGGGCCCCGGAGGGGCTGGCCGTGCAGGTGGGCGAGGGTGGGGTGCTGCTCTCCGGCGGCGAGCGGCAGCGGCTGGCGATCGCCCGGGCCCTGCTGGCCGGGCCGCCGGTGTTGCTGCTCGACGAGCCGACCAGCAACCTCGACGCCCGCAACGAGGCCGCGCTGCGCCGGGCCATCGACGCGGTGGCCGTCCGGCGGACCCTGTTGATCGTGGCGCACCGGCTCTCCACGGTCGTCGACGCCGACCAGATCGTGGTGCTCGACGGCGGGCGGGTGGCCGCCACCGGCACCCACGACGAGCTGACCGTGACCAGCCCGCTCTACCGCGAGCTGGCCACTCACCAGCTCCTGGTGACCTGAGCGGCCGGCGGCCCGACCCGCCCGGCGGCGACACCCGCGCGGCGCCGCGCCGGGCGGGCCGCCGCCACCGGGCCCGGTCGCGTACCGTTGCCGCTCATGGGTGTGTCGCAACGCTTGAAGAGCAGGTTCCGCCGGTTCCTCCAGCGCCCGGGGACGACGGTCGACCTGGGGCCGCTGGAGAAGCTGCTGCCGGCCATCGAGGCGCGCGAGGAGAAGCTGTCGGCCCTCGACGACGCCGAGCTGACCGAGGCCGCCGGCGCGGCCACGGGCTACGAGGAGATCTGCGCGATCGGCCGGGAGGCCGCCCGCCGCGGCATCGACCAGCGGCCGTACGACGTGCAGCTGCTCGGCGCCATGGCCCTGCTCTCGGGCAAGGTCGCCGAGATGGCCACCGGTGAGGGCAAGACGCTCACCGCCACCATCGCCGCGTACGGGCACGTCCGGCTCGGCAACGGCCCGGTGCACGTGCTCACCGTCAACGACTACCTGGCCCGCCGCGACGCCCAGTGGATGGAGCCCGTCTACACCCTGCTCGGCCTGACCGTCGGCTGGGTCAACGAGGCATCCACCCCCGAGGAGCGGCGCGACGCGTACGCCTGCGACGTCACCTACGTCTCCGTCAGCGAGGCCGGCTTCGACTACCTGCGCGACCAGCTCGTGACCGACATCGACGACCGGGTGCAGCCGCCGCTGCGCACGGCGATCGTCGACGAGGCCGACTCGATCCTCATCGACGAGGCCCGGGTGCCGATGGTCCTCGCCGGCGCGGTCGCCGGCGAGCAGGACCCGGTGCACGCGGCCGCCGCCCTGGTGCGCGGCCTGCGCAAGGGCAAGCACTACACGGTCGCCGAGGACGGCCGCAGCGTGGCCTTCACCGCCGCCGGCCTGGCCGCCGTCGAGGCCAGGCTCGGCATCGACCTGTACGACGAGGAGCACGTCGCGCAGCTCTCGGCGGTGAACGTGGCGCTGCACGCGCACGCCCTGCTGCACCGCGACGTCGACTACATCGTCCGCGACGGCACCGTCGAGCTGATCGACGAGATGCGCGGCCGGGTGGCCCAGCGCCGCCGTTGGCCGGACGGGCTCCAGGCGGCGGTGGAGGCCAAGGAGGGCCTGGACGCCACCGCCGAGGGCGAGGTGCTCGGCACCATCGCCGTGCAGGCGTACATCGCGCTCTACCCGACGGTGTGCGGCATGACGGCGACCGCGGTGCTGGTGGGCGACCAGCTCCGGGAGTTCTTCGGCCTCGAGGTGGCGGTGATCCCGCCGAACACCCCGTGCGTCCGCGAGGACGAGCCGGACCGGATCTACGCCACCCGGGCCGAGAAGGAGGAGGCGCTGATCGACGAGATCACGCGCTGCCACTCGGCGGGGCGGCCGGTGCTGGTCGGCACGCTGGACGTGAAGGAGTCCGAGGGGCTGGCGGCCGGCCTGAACGCCGCCGGGGTGCCCTGCGTGGTGCTCAACGCCAAGAACGACGACGAGGAGGCGGCGATCATCGCCGAGGCCGGCGCGTACGGCGCGGTGACCGTCTCCACCCAGATGGCCGGCCGGGGCGTGGACATCCGGCTCGGCGGCAGCGACCAGACCGACCGGGAGCGGGTCGCCGAGCTGGGCGGCCTCTACGTGATCGGCAGCGGCCGGCACGACAGCCGGCGGGTCGACGACCAGTTGCGCGGCCGGGCCGGCCGCCAGGGCGACCCGGGTGGCTCGGTCTTCTTCGTCAGCCTCGAGGACGACCTGGTCGTCCGGCACGCCGGCGACGCCGTCCCGGCGTCGCCCCGGATGAACGCCGACGGCCTGGTCACCGACGAGCAGGTCGACTACGCCGTCGAGCACGCCCAGCGGGTCGCCGAGGGCGTCAACCACGAGATCCACCGCAACACCTGGCGCTACAGCGTGGTCATCGAGCAGCAGCGCAAGGCCCTCGCCGAGCGGCGGGAGCGGCTGCTGACCAGCGACGTGGCGGCGCTGATGCTGCTGGACCGGGTGCCGGAGAAGGCCGAGGAGCTGGACGAGGACCTGCTCGCCCGGGCCGCCCGGTGGATCGCCCTCTACCACCTCGACCGGCTCTGGGCGGAGCACCTCGCCGAGCTGTCCGAGGTGCGCGAGGGCGTGCACCTGCGCGCGCTCGGCCGGCTCGACCCGCTGGACGAGTTCCACCGGGCGGCGGTGCCGGCGTTCAACAACCTGATCCCGGAGATCGAGAAGCGGACCATCGCGACCTTCGAGGAGACGGAGTTCGGCGAGGACTGGGAGCCGGACGAGGCGAAGCTGGTGCGGCCGAGCGCCACCTGGACGTACCTGGTGCACGACAACCCGTTCGGCTCCGAGCTGGACCGGTTGATCGCTTCCGTGGGTCGACGGCTCAGCGCCGGCTCCCGCTGACGCGTCGGGGCCCCTTCCGCGCCACGCGGCGCCGGAAGGGGCCCCCTTTTGCGCCGTTTCGACCCTGGTTTGCGAGGGTAGTAGGCCGGGTCCGAAGAATCGGGAGAGATCAGAAGATGGAATGGGTGACGGCGCCGGTCGGGCGTGCGGGGGCGCGCGCGGGGTCCGTGGAGGCTGTGCAGCGGTGAACCTGGAGATGCGGGACCCGGCGGTGGAACGGCTCGGCGTCCTGGAGACGGCCGCCCTGCTGCGGGAGCTGACGGCCGGGCTGATCGCGGTCGACGACTTCGACGAGGCGCTGGCGGCGCTGGTGCGCATCGGCCGGGACGCGGTGGACGGCGTGAGCTGGTGCGGCTTCACCGCGCTGCGGGCCGGGGAGCCGGCCGGCGTGGCCGCCTCCGACGAGCGGCTGGCGGGGCTGGACGACCTGCGGCACGGCCCGGACTCGCCGGCGATGGACGCGATCCGGCGGCGGGAGATGATCCTCTCCGAGCACCTGGGCCGCGAGCCGCGCTGGCCGGCCTGGACGCCCCGCGCGCGGGAGTTGGGCGTGCACGGGGTGATCTCCGCCCCCGTCGACGTCGACGAGCAGGTGATCGGGGCGATCAACCTCTACGCCGGCGCCGCCGACCTGCTCACCCCCGGGCACCAGCTCACCGCGATGCTGCTCGCCGAGCACGCCGGGCTGCTCCTCGCGGCGGTCCGCGACCGGGCGCGCCGGGCGGCCCGGGCCGGGGAGCTGGACTCGTCGCTGCTGGGCGACGGGGTGGTGGGGCAGGCGATCGGGGTCATCATGACCCAGCGCGGCTGCCCGGCCGAGGAGGCTCTCGACGTGCTGCGCAGCGCCGCGTCGTCGCTGGACATCCCGCTGCGCGAGGTGGCCGACCGGCTGGTCAGCACCGTGTCGCGCCCCCGGGACACCTGAGTCCCGTCCGCCACCCCGTCGCCGTCCCGTTCGCCGCCCCTCCCGGCGCCGTGACATCTGGGGCCGATGGGCGCGTGTCGTTTCGCCCTGGGAGCGCCCGGGTAGCACTCTGGATTCGTGGGGTGAGTCGACCTGGGGGAGGAACGATGCAGAGCCGACTTCGGGTGCAGGGGCACCCGATCCAACCGATGCTGGTGACGTTCCCGTTCGGACTCTTCGTGAGCGCGACCGTGTTCGACCTGACCGACGTGCTCGGGGGACCGGCCTTCCTCGGCGAGGTGGGCTACTGGAGCTCGGTGGCGGCCCTGTTCGCCGCAGCGCTGACGGCCGTGGCCGGCATGATCGACCTGTGGGACGTGCCGGGCGGCCGGACCCGGCGCACGGCGGTGACCTTCAACCTGGTGAACGTGGCGATGGCCGCGCTGTTCCTGGTGTCCTGCCTCGTCCGCGCGGACGCGCCGCAGCGCGGCGCCGGCGTCGTGCTGCTGCTCACCGAGGTCGTTGCCCTGGCCGTCGGTGCGCTCGGCGTCCGGCTGGGCGCCCGGCTGGTGCGGCTGTTCGACGCGGGCCGCCGGGCCGAGGCGACCACCTTCGACGCGCTGGGCGGTGTCTCCGGCTCCACCGTCGACCTGGCCCGCCCCCGCCCCTGACCCACCCCACCCCCCGTCTCCGCCCCCGCGATCTTGCACTTGGCGCCCGGACGAAGGTGGCAGTTCCGCCCGATCCGAGGGCGGAAGTGCAAGATCGCGAGGCGACGAGGATGGCGGGGAGGCTCAGCTGGTCGGGTGGGATTCGGCGTGGTGGGCGGCCAGGACGTCCGCGCCGAAGTCGCTGGCCGGGCGGCGCAGCACGGTGTGCGCGTGGTTGCCGTCGTCGGTGGTGTTGTCGTACTCGATCAGCAGGTCGTCGCCCTGCACCCGGTAGTAGTGGCGCTGGCCGGGACGGGTCGGGCCGGCCCAGGCGAAGTGCAGCTGCCCCGAGGTCAGCCGGCGTGCCTCCCGGATCGCCAGCTCGGGCGGGAGCCGGTCCAGGTAGAGCGCGACGAGCTGGTCCAGCAGCGCCCGGCCGGTGGGGCCGAGCCGGTCGGCGGGCACCCCGAGCGGCTCCAGCGGCGCGTCGACGCGGGCGCGGGTGGCGCTGATGATGTCGCCGGGCGCCTCGTCGGCGACGATCGCGGCGGCCCGGCCGGCCGGACCGATGGCGTCCAGCAGGGCGCGGCCCAGGTCCTCCTCGACGCCCAGGGGCCGGGAGACGGGGCGGCCGGCGTACCGGACGGTGGCCGGGTTGGCGCCGAGGAAGATCGGCGCGGGGGAGACCTGGTCGGCCACCACGGTCATGCTCACCGAGAGGTGGTGCCCCTCCAGCCGCCACGCCCACGCGTCGTCCCGGGCCGGGTCGCCGAAGACGGCCACCCAGTAGTCGCCGCTGTGCCGGCCCCGGCGCCATCCCTCCGCCCGGTCCAGCACCTCCTCCAGCCCGACGATCGCCATCGCCTGGGCGTACGCCGGTGGGCTCAGCGCGGTGGCCAGCAGCCGGTGTGCGGCCTTGCGCCCGGCGCGGTCCAGGTCGGCCAGGCACACCCCGGGCCGGGGTCGCGGCCGGTACTCCAGCCAGCGCCGGGCCTGCTCGTCGTCGAACCGGAGGGCGGCGCGGGCGCGGGCGGGCTCGTCCAGCGCGGCCAACAGCGCCGTGCCGGCGGTGCGCATCTGCTCGGGCAGCGGATCTTCCACCGCCTCTGTATACCGGCCGGGACCCGGGCGCGGGGGCCGTCCCCCGTCAGCCGGCCGGTGTCTTCAGCAGCGCGAGCATCTCGGGCAGGTCGAAGAAGCGGGCCGTCTCCACCGCCGACGGGTTGCCGTGGTGCGGGTCGGCCCCGGCGGCGAGCAGCGCCCGGACCGCGTCGGCGCTGCTGCGGAACGTCGCGGCGGCCAGCGCCGTCTGCCCCCGGTCGTTGGTGCTGGCATGGTCGGCACCCCGGGCGAGCAGCGCGGCGACCGTCTCCGGGTGGGCGTGGTACGCCGCCAGGATCAGCAGGGTGTCGCCCTTGTCGTTGGTCAGGTCGACCGGCAGCCCCGCGTCGACGTAGTCGGCCAGCTCGTCGGTGCCGCCGTCGCGCGCCAGGTCGAACATCCGGTGCGCGAACGCCAGCGTCTCGGCGTCGAGTTCCTCACTCACCGGTCCAGGTTAGTCGTGCGGCAACCTGGTAGGTTGCTCGGCCGGCGCGCTGGGGAGGGGCGATGGACGGCACGGTGTACGTGGGCAACGCGGGCGTCGACGGTGCGACGAACGCCGGCTGGCTGCTCGGCCACTTCATGCCGCCCGGCGACGTCCGGCACAGCGCCGACGTCGAGGTCAAGTGGGGCGTGCACCCGGCCGGTGAGGCGCGCTCCCGATGGGCGACCGACGAGCGGCGGACCGCCCTGCTGGTGCTGGTCAGCGGGCGCTTCCGGGTCGAGTTGCCGGACCGGACGGTGGTGCTGCGCGAGCCCGGCGACTACGTGCTGTGGGGGCGCGGGGTGGACCACTCCTGGTACGCCGAGTGCGAGGCGGTCGTGCTGACCGTCCGCTGGCCGTCGGTCCCCGGCTACCGGGTGGAGCCGCCGGTCCGGCGCTGACCCGTACCGACGCGTGGACGCGCGTGTCCCGGCATGCGGAATTGCCTACTAAACCCATAGGATTTACAGGCTAAGCTGAGGCTCCGCACGTCGCCGTACCCGAAGGACCGCCATGACCGACCGTCGCCAGCCCGACCTGCTCGCCATCGCCGGAGCATGGGCCGCCGATCCGGCCGGATGGCCGGTGCCGCTGCGCTTCGACCCGGCCTCCCGGTGGTACGCCCGGCTCGCCCAGACCGACCACGAGGTCTGGGCGCTGAGCTGGCTGCCCGGACAGGGCACCGACCTGCACGACCACGGCGGCTCGGGCGGCGCGTTCCTCGTCGTGGCCGGCACCCTCACCGAGGAGACCGTCAGCGGGGGTCGGCTGCGCCCGCACCACCTGGCCGCCGGTTCCGGCCGTCGCTTCGGGCCCCGGCACGTGCACCAGGTGACCAACCGGGGCGACGAGCCGGCCGTGAGCGTCCACGTTTACCGCCCCGCCCTGCGCCGGATGACCCGCTACCTGCTCGCCGACGGCCGGCTCCGCGCCGCCGAGGTGGCCGAGGCCGGGGTCGCCTGGTGAACGCCCCACCGTCCCGCGCCACCGACCGTCAGCACCCACCGGAGGAAACGACCATGCCGCAGACCGACCCGCACGCCTGTCCGGCCCCGGCGCCGCCGGGCTCCCGGGGCATCGACGAGATCCTGGCCGCCGCCCGCGCGCGGCTCGACCGGCTGAATCCTGAGCGGGCGCACCTGGCCTGCCGTGGCGGGGCGCTGCTGGTCGACATCCGCCCGGCCGCCCAGCGGGCCGCGCACGGCACCGTGCCGGGCTCGCTGGTGGTCGAACGCAACGTGCTGGAGTGGCGCTTCGACCCGCGCTGCCCGGCACGGCTGCCGCAGGCGGTCGGCTACGACCTGCCGGTGGTGGTCATCTGCCAGGAGGGCTACACCTCCTCGCTGGCCGCCGCCGCCCTGCAGGACCTCGGGCTGCACCGCGCCACGGACGTGGTCGGTGGCTTCGTCGCCTGGCGGCTCGCCGGCCTGCCCGTCCTCGGCCCCACCCCACCACCCCGTCCGTCCACTCCCGCGCCCCCGGTGACCGCCGGCCGGGCGCCGTCCTGACCGTCCCGCCCCACCGGGCGTGGCGGCACCGCCGTCCCCAGGAGGCTCCATGTCCGTCGTCGCTCTCACCCCCCGGCCCCAGCCGGCCGGCCGCCCCGGTCCGGTCCGCCCGCGCTCCGCACCGACCCTCACCATCACCCTCGACGTCGCTCCCGGGCCGCTGAGCCCCCGCCTGGCCCGGCTGCTGGAGCTGATCGGCGAACTCGCCGAGTCGGGGGAGGGGCGCGTGCGCCCGGCCGCCGCCGAGGGCCCACCGGCGGCGCCCCGCCCGGCCCGGGCCGCCGCGCACCCCGACGGAGCCACGGCCGTCGCGGACCCCGGCCCGGCCCCGGACGCCGGGCGCCCCGACCGGGTCCGGATCCTCGCCGGGCCGCGGGTCGTCCGCCACGGCTCCCGGGCGGTGGCGCTGACCCGCATCGAGTACGACCTGCTGCTGTTCCTGGCCGAGCGGCCCCGCCAGGTCTTCACCCGCCTCCAACTGCTCGCCAACGTCTGGGGCTACGAACACGCGGTGGCCCGCACCGTCGACGTGCACGTCCGCCGGCTGCGCGCCAAGTTCGGCGCCGACACGCCGCTGGTGACCACCGTCCACGGTGTCGGCTACCGCCTGGCCGACGAGGCCCGGATCGAGGTCGACCGGAGCCGCTGACGGGCACCGGGAACCGAGTTCGACGACGGCTCCTCACGAGCCCGGCCGTTCGGCACCCGGCGCGGCGCACCCGAATCTCCGGGTGCGCCGCGCCTTCTTCCGTCCGGCGAGCTACGGGACGCCCGGGGCGCCTCGGCGAAGCCTCCTCGCCTGGACCGGCGGCGGCGTTCGCCACCGTGAGCCGTCATGATGCGCTCTGGGGCAAGTCCGCGGCCAGAAGCGAGGTCAGGCCGTCGTGGTCGGCGGTGGCCGCGAGACGTGCGGCGATCTCATCCAGGTCATACACCTGCACAGCGACGTCGGCGGTGGTCGGGTCCACGGCCGCCCTGATCTTGCGATGCAGCACCTTGGCGATCGGCCGATGGGCCGACAGGCGGTGGAGTCGACGGCTCGTCCGCGGTCCGGCCTCACCGAGGGGTGTCGACGAGGCCGGCGCGGTGCGCGATCACGACCAACTGGGCACGGTCACGGGCGTCCAGCTTGTGGAGCAGCCGACTCACGTAGGTCCGAGCGGTCGCCGGGCTGATGAAGAGTCGCTCGGCGATCTCGGCGTTGTTCAGTCCGAGGCCGATCTCGGCGAGGACCTCGAGTTCCCGTGGTGCGAGCCGGCCGATGAGGTCCGGGTCGGGCCCGGACCGGGACCTGACGGCGGCCCGCATGACGGTCGTGGTGACATCGGGGGACAGGACCGGCCGCCCCGCAGCGACCGCCCGGATCGCCTCGCGCAACTCCTCCGGGGCGATGTCCTTGAGTACGTAGCCGGCCGCGCCGGCCCGCAGCGCCTCCAGCACGGTCTGCTCCTCGCCGAAGGTGGTCAGGACCAGCACGGCGACATCAGCGAGAGCGGGGCACTCGGTGATGATCTGGGTTGCTGCGATGCCGTCGAGGCCGGGCATCCGGATGTCCATGAGAACCACATCCGGTCGCAGCTCGCGTACCCGGGCGACGGCAGCCCCGCCCTGGTCCGCCTCGGCGACGACCTGGATGTCACCGTCATGTTCGGCCAGGGCCTTCAGGCCGCCGCGCAGCAGTACCTCGTCTTCGGCGATGACCACCCTGATCACCGTGCTCCTCCGATCGGCAGTACCGCCTCGACAGTGAATCCCGTGGGGGTGGACCCGGCCGTGAGGGTGCCGCCGAGCAGTGCCGCCCGCTCCCGCATACCGTCGATTCCCCGCCCCCCGTCGCCCCGGGTGGACCGGAGACCGGGTTCCGTCCGCGCGCCGTGGCCGTCGTCGGCGACGCGTACGCGCAGCTCGTCCTTGCTGCTCCGGACGGTGATCGTGGCCTGGTTGGCGTTCGCATGACGGAGCACGTTGGTAACCGACTCCTGCACGATCCGGAAGGCGGTGCTTGCCGTCGGCGCGGGAATGGCGGCCTCGTTGACGTCGATCGAGACCGTCACGTCGAGTCCGGCGTCGCGGGCCGCCTGCGCGGTGCGTTCGATGCCGGTCAGGGTGAGCAGGGCCCGGCCCGCGTCCTCGCGATCGGACTGGAGGATCGCCAGGGTGCGGCGCAGATCCGCCAGGGATGACCGGGTGGCGTCGACGACGTTGTCGAGGGCCCGCGCGACGGCCGCGTCGTCGGTACCGAGCGACTGCTGCGCGACGCGTGCCTGGACGGAGACCAGGGACAGCGCGTGGCCGATCGAATCGTGGACGTCCCGTGCGATGCGCAGGCGTTCTGCCTCAAGGTGGCGGGCTGCCCGTTCCTGCTGATGGTGACGTTCCAGGGCGACCACTCGGCGTTGCTGGTTGCGCAGGGCACGCGTGCTGCGGACCGCGAGGGCGAGGGCGATCGCGCAGCCGATGAGGGCCACGTTCGTGATCAGGTCGTAGGCCAGGACGGCGCTGGACTCGCCGTCGGTGATGCGGAAGTACAACGACACCGCAAGCAGGACCGCTCCGACAACGGGGGCCACGGCTGCGCGTCCCCGCTCGGCGGCGCTGTAGAAGGCCCCGACCAGGGGCAGCGCCATGCCGATCGGTGGGTATCCGGCGGCGTAGTAGGCGAAGACGAGCAGGACCGCGGTGATCAGCACGGCGACCGGCAGCCGGCTGCGGAGCAGCAGCAGCGCACCGAAGCCGGCCGCGAACACGTACGCCCCGACGTCGTGTCGCCCACCGTCGTGCGAGCCGATCGCGATGATGAGCGCGACCGCGATGGCCTGGCCGGCGGCGACCAGAGCGGTGAGGACCCACGGGGCCACCTCACCGTCGCCCGCGCCACGGGTCATGGACATGATCGACATGATCGCATCCGTCTGCCGGGCGACGTGTACGTCGTGGGGCGACGTTCCATGTCGCCTCACGGTGTAGCGCCCACCGAAAAGTGACGAGACTTGACCGACAGGCCGGCCGAGCAGGCGACTCTAGCGTGAAGACATGGAACCTGCCTCAGTTCTTCGACGCCTCAACTGGCCGTTGGTGATCGGCCTTGCCGCGCTGGCGCTCGTCCGGCCGCTCTTCTCCATCGTCGGCCTGAGCGATGTGTTGGGGAAGCCGGCAACACCGCTCATCCTCACCATCGCCATCACCTCGGCCTGGGTGCTGATCGTGGGCCTGAGCCGGGTACGCGAGCCGCTGCTGACTCTCGTGGCCGCCGGGCTCACCTACGCGGCCGCGGCGATCCTGCTCAGCGCAGTGCTCTCGCCGATCCTCACCGGAGAGCTTCAGGGCCCGCTCGCCATGCCGTTGGCGATCATCCCGCTGTTCGTCACGAACATGCTGTGGGGCCTCGTCGCGGGCGGGCTGGCGGTGCTCGTACGGCGGCTGCGCGACGGCCGGCACGCCACCGCGCATGCCCCAGGCGACGAAGACCGACGCACCCACCTATAGGAGACAGGTATGACGCGCTCGACGGCGGAGCCGGTGGACTCCGAGCAACGGATTCTGCTCCGAATCGGCGCGGTGTGCGCGATCGTCGGGCCACTTGTGCTCGGCGCGTCGTTCGCCCCGCACGGTGATCTACCCACGCGCGAGGAGAGTCTCGTAGGCGAGGCCGTGGCCCTGCGGTTCATCGCCGACCACCAGACCTGGCTGCTCATCCATCTGGGCACGATCGTGGCTGGGCTTATCTGGCTCGGTGCTTTCATCGCACTCGCGAACACCCTGCCGCCGGGCGTCGCCCGCGCGGTCGGCCGGTTCCTGGTACCCAGTGCGATCGTTGGGAGCCTCTTCGTCGTCTTCGACTACGGCGTGGACGGCTACGCGCTCAAGGTCCTGGCCGATGAGTGGGCCACCGCTACCGGTCCGGAACAAGAGGCGCTGCAACGCATGGCCGAAACCGGAATCTGGTTCCTCAACGGCACCTTCCACAGCGAGATCGTTGTGTTCTACGGGTTGACCATGCTCTTGGCCGGGCTGGCGGTCGCCCTCGATGCCCGCTATCCCCGCTGGTTCGCGGTTGCCGGGGCGATCGCCGGCGCGGTGGTGCTCACCAATGGCCTGCTGGCCTTCGCCGGGGTCGGTTTGGCGCCGGCCGGTGGCACCGACCTGTTGCTCTTCGTGATGGTCCTACCGCTGGAATCCCTCTGGCTCATGGTCCTCGGCGGCCTGATGTGGCGGCTCGCCAGACGCCGAACCGTCCAGCCTCCAGTCGAGTAGGGGCGAACGAGCTCTTCGGGACGGCGCTCGACCGGTCAGGGCCCCGGCAAAGTCGCGGCGGACGTTCGGCTTGGTCTGGTTGGTGTAGACGCGCCGGCGACCAGCAGGCCGGCCGGGACCGCCGGCGTCAGCCACCACCAGGATGCCCAGGTCACCGGGCCGCCACTGGCGGCTGCGATCAGCCGTCCCAAAGTCGGGTGTTGATGCAACGGAGCCCTGCGGTCAGGTCACGTCGGCGGCCTGCCGCGCACGGGTGCGGTCGCCCGGGGCGGGGCGACCGCACCCTGTCGGTCAGAAGTCCACGTGCCTCAGGTTGAGGCTCCGGCAGTTGTTGGCCGGGTCGAACGTCCACGCGTCCATGATCAGACTGAACCGGGTGTCGTGCTTGTACCCGGTGGCCAGCCGCGCGTACTTGGTGTAGCGGTACGAGCCGTCGGCGTACCGGTCCCAGATCGAGGACGTTCCGCCGGGCACCCGGTTCCAGATCGACCAGGTGTGGTCCTGGAAGACCGTGTTCTCGAACCGCCAGCCCTGGCACGAGGCGTAGCTGCCGCCCATGATGAGGCCCCAGCCGCTGTAGTAGTCCCCGGTCCAGATGCACATCTCCCCGGACCAGCAGTCCGACTCGTAGGCGGGGTAGACGACGTAGGCGTACGTACTGCCGGTCGGGCCGACCCCGGCCGTCGGCGTGACCTCCCGCGCCGTGCCGTCCGGCTCGATCCGGTAGGCCTTGCGGACCCGCTCGGTCCGGTCACCGACGGTGGTGGCCTGCGCGGGGCGGTCCGGCTCGGCCGCGGACACCGGTCCGGCCGGCCCGCCGACCACCAGCGCCGGGCCGAGCACCGCGGCCAGTCCGAGAACGGCCATCATTCGTGCCGCGAGTTTCATGGGTTCCCCCTTCAGGGTCGGGCGGCGGCTCCGGGCTCCCCCTCGTACGAGCCCGGAGCCGCCGACTGCTGTTCCTCGACCCTGCCGGCACGGTCTGGTTGGCGACCTTACGAACGTCTTAGTGGCCGGCGCCGCATAGCGTTGACCAGTACCGACTAGTCGCCCAGGACGCGGAGGAGGGCATGGAGGTCCGGTTACTCGGCGCGGTGGAGGCGCGCGCGGCCGGCCAGCCGCTCGCCCTCGGCCCACCCAAGCAGCGGGCGGTGTTCGCGGCGCTGGCCGTGGACGCCGGCCGGCCGGTCCGGGTGGAGACCCTGGTGGACCGGGTCTGGGACGATCCGCCGCCCGCCGAGGCCCGCAACGCGCTGTACGCGCACATCATGCGGATCCGGCGCCTGCTCGACCGGGCCGCCGAGCTGGACGGCGGCGCTGCCCGGCTGGACCGCCGGCCCGCCGGATACCTGCTGGACCTCGACCCGGACCGGGTCGACCTGCACCGCTTCCAACGTCTGGTGGAGCAGGCCCGCGACGGCCGGTACGACGACACCCAACGCGTGACGCTGCTGCGCCAGGCGCTGGACCTGTGGCGGGGCGACCCGGTGGCGGACCTGTCCGGCGGGTGGTTCGCCCGGTTGCGCGACGGCTGGCAGCAGCACTGGTTGGCCGGCGTGGTGGCGTGGGCCCGGGCCGAGCTGCGACTGGGCAACCACGACGCCGTCCTCGGGCGACTGTCCGACCTGGTGGTCGACCACCCGTTGGTCGAACCCCTGGTCGCGGTGTCGATGCAGGCGCTGCACGCCGCCGGCCGGAGCGCCGAGGCCCTGGCGCACTACGCGGTCACCCGGGCGCGGTTGGCCGAGCAGCTCGGCACCGACCCCGGCCCGGAACTGCGGAACCTGCACCGGGCCATCCTGCGCGGGGAACCCGTGCCGGCCGGGCGGGGCACCGCCCGACTGGTACCCCGGCAGCTCCCCACCCCGCCGCCGTCGTTCACCGGCCGGACGCGCGAGCTGGCCGCCCTCGACCGGGTCCGGGACGCCGCCACGGTGGTGATCAGCGCCATCGACGGGATGGCCGGGGTGGGCAAGACCGCCCTCGCCGTCCACACGGCCCACCGGATCGCCGACCGCTACCCGGACGGACAGCTCTTCGTCGATCTGCACGGCCACACGCCCGGGATGTCGCCCCGCGAGCCGGGCGAGGTCCTCGACCACCTGCTGCGCTCCCTCGGTGTCCCGGGCCCGCAGATCCCGGCCGGGCTCCAGGAACGGGCCGGGCTGTACCGCACCCGGCTGGCCGACCAGCGGATGCTGATCGTGCTGGACAACGCCGCCACCGAGGCACAGGTGGCGCCGCTGCTGCCCGGTGCGCCCGGCTGCCTGGTCCTGATCACCAGCCGGCACCGGTTGACCGGCCTCGACCACACCGGTGCGCTGTCCCTGGACACCCTGCCCACCCCGGACGGGGTCGCGCTGTTCGAGCGGACCGTCGGCCGGGACCGGCTCGGCAGCCCGTCGACCGAACTGCTGATCGAGGTGGTGGAACTGTGCGGTCGGCTGCCGCTGGCGATCCGCATCGCCGCCGCCCGGCTGCGCTCCCATCCCGCCTGGAGTCTGTCCCACCTGGTGCTGCGGCTGCGCGACCAGGAACACCGGCTGGCCGAACTCGACGCCGGCCAGCGCAGTGTCACCGCCGCCCTCGACCTGTCCTACCGGCACCTGAACCGTGCCCAGCAGGACGCGTACCGCCTGCTGGGCCGGCACCCGGGCCCCGACATCGACCCGTACGCCCTGGCCGCGCTCCTCGGGGTGCCGGTGCGGCAGGCCGGGCGGACGGTCGACCAGCTCCTCGACACCCACCTGCTCCAGGAGCCGGTCCCGGGCCGGTACCGGTTCCACGACCTGGTCCGCACCCACGCGGCCGGCACGGCCGGCCCGGACCAGGCGGCACAGACCGAAGCGGCGCTGACCCGGCTGCTCGACCACTACCGGCACACCGCGGCACGGGCGACGGCGGTCGCCTACCCCTACGCACGGCGACTGCCGCCGCCGGCCCCGCCCGCCGGTACCCCCACCGTCGACCTGCCCGACCAGGCGACGGCGCTGGACTGGCTGGACGCCGAGCTGCCCAACCTGCTGGCCGCCGCGCGTCACGCCGGCGCGCACGGCATGACCGCCTACCTGCCGTACCTGTCGGCCACCCTGCACCGGCACCTGCACACCCGGGGCCGGTACCCGACCGCCGAGGTCCTGCACCACCAGGCACTGGCGTCCGCCGGGACGGCCGGCCGGCGGGCGTACGAGCTGACCGCCTGGAACGACCTCGGGCACATCCACCGGTCCCAGGGGCGCAACGCCGAGGCCAGCGACGACTTCCGGCAGGCGCTGCGGATCGCGCGCGCGACCGGCGAGCGGGCCGGCGAACTCGACGCCCTCGCCGGTCTCGGTGACGTCCACCGGTCCCAGGGCCGGTACGCCGAGGCCACCGACTGCTACCGCCAGGTCCTGCGGATCGCCGAGGAGATTGACCGTCGCTGCGGCACGCTGGACGCGCTGCACGGTCTCGGCCACATCCACCGCCGGCAGGGCCGCCCCGAGCAGGCCATCGACCACCTGGAGCAGGTGCTGCGGATCGCCCGGGAGACCGGCCACCGGCCCCGCGAACTGGACGCGCTCAACGGGCTCGGCCTGGTGCACCGCACCCAGCGGCGGCAGGCGCGGGCTGCCGAGCACTACCGGCAGGCGCTGGCGTTGGCCCGGGAAACCGGCCACCACCGGGGTGAGCTGGACGCGCTGAACGGCCTGGGCGACATCCTCCGCGCCCAGGGCCGGTACCCCGAGGCCGTGGCCCACTTCCGGCAACTGCTCGACCTGGCCGGGGAAGCCCGGGACCGAAACCTCGAGTTCGAGGCCCGGCAGGGCCTGGGCCGGATCCGGTACGCCACCGGCGATCCGGCGACCGCCGTCGACCAGCACGCGCGGGCCCTCGCCCTGGCGGACGAGTTGGGTCAGCCCCTCGACCAGGCCCGCGCCCACGACGGACTCGCCCACGCCCAGCACGCCCTCGGGCGGTTCGAGTCGGCCCGCGACCACTGGCGGCAGGCCCTGGCCCTGCTGACCGTGCTCGGGGTCGACCAGACCGAGGACGAGGAGACCAGCACCGACGCCGTCCGCGCCCACCTGTCCCGCCTCGATCCGGCATCGTCCGAATGAACCAGCCGGCGGCGGTCGGCCGGAATCGGGTGGTGGGCCGGTGGGCCGGTTGGCACACCGTGGCCGTGTTCCTGACCATCACCTCGACCGTGCCGTCCGCGACCGATCTGGGCTTCCTGCTGCACAAGCACCCGGGCCGGGTGCAGAGCTCCGCGGTGTCGGTGGGCAGGCGCTGGTCCGGGGTCGGGGCACCGGCGGCCGGACGCGTTCTCCCTGGCGCAGTACGTCAACGACCCTCCGTACGCGGCCTCGTCGTTGCTCGCGGTGGCGCTGGGCCGGGTGTTCGCGATCGGACCACCCGGCGCTGTTCGGGGTGTTGCACTCCGCCGCGCATCGGGTCATCGACACCCTCGGCCGGTCCGTCGACGGCCGGTCGACCAGATCGCGATCGTTGGCGGCACCCTGATTCCCACCAGGGACCACCGCTTGGCCGCGTGTGGCAGCTCGAGCTGTTTTCGCCGTTCAGCCGGCTGGGTTGGGGTGTTCGGGGTCGCTGTCTGGCGTGACGTTTGTCGAGTACGGCGACGAGCAGGAGGACGAGTGCGGCGAGGCTGGCGGCCGTCAGCGGTGAGGTGTGGGACAGCAGTGGGGTGGGGATCAGCAGCAGGGTGATCCCGATGATCCGGCGGCGGGACACGCGGGTGAAGACGAGGTATTCCAGGCGGGCTCGGCCGGCCAGGAAGATGACCGGCCCACCCGTGATCATCGCCAGCCAGGGCGGATAGGTGTGGTGGGTGTGCTGGTGCTGCACCAGGTCAAAACCGATCGCGGTGGCCACGATCCCCAGCACCATCAGGGCGTGGGAGAAGCCGATGTGCCGTCCCCAGCTGGCAGGGTCGCGGCACTTGTCGAGGGCCTCGCCGAGTAGCGCTCCGGCGCGGAAGAAGTAGATGCGCCACAGCAGCACCGTCGTGGCGAACGCCACCAACAGCCCGAGCGTCTCGTGGCGGGTGCGTGGCCCGGAGGTGAAGACGATCCCGACGGCGAGAATGCTCTCGCCGAGGGCGATGAGCAGGAACTGAGGATAGCGATCCGCGAGATGACGACCGCCGGCCTGCCACACGGTGGCTCGCCCGTGCCCCAGGCCGGGCACCGGCCACCCCAGCCGGGCGGCACCCAGGTCGAGCACCACCGCCGCCGTCCACAGCACCACCCGAGCCCCGTCCTCGGTGAGCGCGCCGGCGATCCAGCCCACGGCGGCAATACTGAACCAGACCAGAATTCGCGAGTACAGGCGGCGCAGGGTGTGCGAGCCGAGACCGGAGGCTATGACAGCCACCCGGGTGACCTGCACCGCCACGAACGGCAGTGCGAAGGACAACCCAGCGGGTCCGAACGCCTGCGGAATCGCCGTGCCCATGATCAGCAGCCCGAGGGCGCTGCCCAGCACCACCAACTGCGTGCCCGCGCGTCTCGGTTCGAAACGGCTGGTGATGTAGGCCGTCATGGTCCACAACCACAGCAGCGGCGCGAAAAGCAGCAGCGTACGGCCGATGTTCGCCCACCGCTCGCCGATGCTGTCACTGCTGAACCCAGGCACCGCCTGCTCGACCAGCCGGGTCAACGCGAAAACCATGACGAGGTCGAAGAACAACTCGACGAACGTGGCCTGCTGCCCGCTGCCCTCCTCCCGCAGCATCCCGGCCGCCCGACCACCGCGGCGTCCCCGCCAGCCCTCCCGTCCCCACACACGAACATCACACCTCAAATGCGGGAGCAGGAACCTACGGTTCCCCGGGGCTCAGAGCGAGAACTGCCCGGCCAGCCCAAGTGCCGCGTGTCCGGACTCCGTCATCTCGTCCGCCTCGCTCTCAGACGTCGGCCAGGGGCGGGTAGCTGCCCCTGTAGCCCGGACGGGGTGTCTGGTGCGGCGAACCGGCCCTGTGGGTTGGAGTGGGTACTCCGCCGACCGCAGAGTCGGGCCCGGCTGGCTGCCACACGCGCGTCACCCCCTTGCTGCGCCCCTGGCGGTACCTGCAGCCCCGCCCCGGCCGCGCCTGGCGATTCCAGGGACAGCCAGCGCGGCTGCGGGCCACCGGCAGCACCGACTACTACCGGATCACCACAGGTCTACCGCGGGCTGGAGCGGGTCGGCGAGATGACCCGGTGCCCTGGACGGGCCCGGCGGCGTGGCTTTACAGGAGTCGGCGAAAGGCTGCGTCGCGGCTTGGAGTAGCCGCTTCGGTGTCGGCGTCGGGCTGGTCGAAGATCTATCGGCACCCTCATCGAGCGCGCTACCCGATGTCAGCGTCCGCGTCGCCGACGGCGAGCACGGGCCGCTGGTGATGCCGGTGCGGCCGGATTCCCGTACGGTCAGGGCGGAGTAGTCCCGAGGATCGAGAAGAACGCCCCCTGTGGATCGGTGAGCACCGCGAACCGGCCCCGCGTCAGGTCCGTCGGCTGGACGGCGAGCGTCGCGCCCATCCGTAGCGCCTCGGCGACGACCCTGTCGGTGTCGGTGACCGCGAAGTAGACCATCCAGTGGGACGGGAGGTCACCCCAGTCTTCGCCGAACATGGGCATCATTCCGGCGACGGGACGGCCGTCCAGCTGCCAGGTGGTGTAGGTGATCGGGCCCATCGGTTGGTCGTCCGCCGTCCAGCCGAACACCGACCCGTAGAACTCCTTGGCCCGGTCCGACTCCCGCGTGGTCAGCTCGGCCCAGGTCAGTGAGCCGGGTACGTCGAACACCTCGGCCCCCGGCGTGCCGAGCGACTGCCATACCCCGAACGGTGCCCCGGACGGGTCGGCGAAGAGCGCCGTCCGCCGGGAGCCGGGGACGTCGAAGGGCTCGGTCAGGATCCGGCCGCCGGCGGCGGTCACCCGCTGGCAGGCCCCCTCGGCGTCGTCGGTCGCCAGGTAGGGCATCCAGGCAGGCGGCCGTTGCGGGCCGGCCCCCAGCCCGGCACCGGCCACCGGTTTGCCCTGCTGGTGGAAGACGAGGTGACCGTCAGCCGCGGGTTGCCGGTCCGCCTCGGCGACGGCCCAGCCGAACAGGGGCGCGTAGAAGCGCGCCGCGCCGGGGAGGTCGGTGGTGACCAGGTCGACCCAGGCGGGTGCCCCCGGTGGAGTATCTGTCATGGCCTCGGCCTCGCTTCCTCTGCTCGGGCAAGTCTCGGCGGGATGGCGGCGGGCGGGACCGACAGCCGACGGCTGTCAGCCGGCAGCGGTGCGGGAGAGGGAGATGACGTTGAAGAGGGCGCCCTGCGGATCGCGAAGCCCGGCGTAGCGGCCGGCCGGGATGTCCCGAGGCGGGACCAGGATGGTGCCACCCAACTCGCCGGCGCGGGCGGCCGCCGCGTCCGCGTCGACCACCGCGAAGTACACCGACCAGTAGGCGGGCGAGTCCTCCGGAGAGTCGTCGCGGCGGCATCGTCCCCGCCACGATCTGCGCGCCCAGCCGCCCGCCGGTGTCGGTGATCGTTCCCATCGGCTGGTCGTCCGGGTGCCAGCCGAGGACCTCGAACGGGGGCCCCGCCACCTGTCCGCCGGCCCGCTCGACCCGGCCGGCCACCAGGTCCGCGTCGTCGGTCGCGCCGTACATCGACCTGATCGGCACCTGGTCCGGGATGGCTGGCGGGCCGGCCCCGGCCACGGCCCTGCCCTCGAGGAGGAAGACGCCTCGGGCTCCGGCGTGATCCGCCCGGTCCAGCCGAACAGCTCGGGGTAGAAGCGCCGCACGTCAGCGAGATCCGGGGTGCCCAGGTCGGCCCAGCAGGGCGTGCCCGTCGGGACGGTGCTCACGTCGACCCCTCTCGACCGGGGCGGCCACCGCCGGCACGCCCTGCCGGCATCGTGGCACCGTTCGCGCGTCGTACGGGGCGGATCGGGCGAATCGTCAGCTGAACCGCCGTCCGGATCTACGCGTCGGGGCCGCGCCCGTCCACCAGGTCGAAGCAGCGACGCCGGAGGCGCTGCCGCCGCAGCCGTAACCACCGCGGCCCGCAAGGCGTCTCGTCGAGCCATTTCACGCACAGAAGCCCTCCCACGATCAGGTCGGCGTTCACCGGTGCCTAGATCGTGGCCGCGAATCAGCCGTCGGTCGTCCCGCCGACGGGGGCACTCTCGGCTGCCACGAGCGCGGCACGTGCCTACCATTTCCGCCGCACGCGGCGCCGTGTCTACGCCGGTGCTCGTTCCCGCAGGCGACGTCGCCACCGACGCGAACCGGTTAGGGTGCCCGCATGAGCAAAGATCGCGACCGGGGCCCGGCACTGGGGCTCGCGGTGTGCGTAGCGGCGATGCGCTCGCGCTGGCGTGAGTGCCGATCCTGTTCCCCGGGGAGCCGGGAGACCTCGACGGATCATGAACTCAGTCGCCGCCGGTCTGGCCCGCGCCGTTGAGGTAGGTGAGAACGGCGAGGACGCGGCGGTGGCCGCTGTCGGTGACGGCGAGGCCCAGCTTGTTGAAGATGTTGCCGATGTGCTTGTGTACGGCGTTGTCGGTGATGACAAGCCGGTCAGCGATGGTCTTGTTGTCGTGTCCGTGGGCCATCAGTGCGAGTACCTCGCGTTCGCGGGGCGTGAGGACGGCGATCGGGTCCCTGCGCTGGGCGAGGAGTTGGGCGATGACCTCGGTGTCCATGGCGGTGCCGCCGGCGGCCACTCGGCGCAGCGCGTCGACGAACTCATCCACCCGGCTGACGCGATCCTTGAGAAGGTAGCCGACGCCGCCGCCGGTGGTGGCGAGAAGTTCGGCGGCGTACTGCTGCTCGACGTACTGCGACAGCACCAGGACCGGTAGGCCAGGGTGCTCTCGACGGGCATGCAGGGCGGCTCGGATGCCCTCGTCGCGAAATGACGGCGGCAGCCGGACATCGACGATGGCGACGTCGGGCCGATGGTCCCGCACGGCGGTGAGGAAGCCCGCCGCGTCGCCCGCGATGGCGGCGATGTCGAACCCCACGCTGTTGAGCAGTAGTTCCAGCCCGGTGGCCAGCAGCACGTTGTCTTCGGCGATTACCACCCGCACGGCAGCTCCATGGTGATCGTCGTCGGCCCGCCGGCCGGGCTGTCGATGTCGACGGTGCCGTCGAGCGCGAGCACCCGGCGACGGATCCCGGCAAGGCCGGTGCCCAGCCGATCGTCGGCGCCGCCGGCGCCGTTGTCGGTGATGACCACCGATAACCGGTCTGCCGTTCGGCTCACCCGTACGCCGGCCGTGGTCGCTCGGCTGTGCTTGGCGACGTTGGTGAGCGCCTCGGCGACGGCGAAGTAGACGACGGCCTCCACGGCCGCCGGTACCTTTTCGAGGTTGCCGATGTCCAGCCGGGTTGGCACGCCGCAGCGGGCTGTCACCGCAGTCAGTGCACCGGTGAGGCCGCGGTCGGCGAGGATCGGCGGGTAGACGGTCCGGATCACCTCGCGGAGCTCGGTCATCGCCTCTTCGGTTCCCTCGTGTGCGTCCCGAAGAAGTTCTTCCAGGAACTGCTCGTTTCGCGGATTGTCGGATAACGCCTGCCGGGCCACGGCCAGCCGCATCGCGATGGCCACCAGCCGGGCCTGGGTGCCGTCGTGCAGGTCGCGCTCGATCCGGCGCAGCTCTGCGCCGTGTGCGTCGAGCACGTCCGCCCGGGTGCGGGTCAACACGGCGACCCGGTCGGCGAGCTGCTCGGCCGTCGAGTGCGACAGCGCCACCAGGCAGATCCGGGCGTGTGCGCGAGCAATCGGCGGGAAGGCCAGGTACGCCAGCGCGGTGAGCAGGAGGATCTGCAGTGGACCGAGGGTGAGGGCTGTCGCCCAGCTGGTCACCGGGATATCGATGAACAGCCGGGGCCGATCCTCCGGTGCGAACGCCCACCACAGAGGTGTGGCGACCGCGGCGGGCAGGAGGTTGCCCACGCACAGCAGCGTGAGCAGGCCGAGCGCTACCCCGGTGATGGCGTTCACCGGCAGCCAGAGCAGGTCGCGGGGTGTGGCCGGATCGGCCCATGCGCGGCGTCCCGTCGTGCGCAGGGCAGGACGCGATGCCAACGGGGCCCCGAGCAGCCGGCCGGCGCGGTCACGGTGCCAATTCGCCCAACGCCGGGCGAGCCTCGGATGGCACAGCAGCGGCAGCGCGAGCAGCGTGGCGATCCCGGTGGCCAGTGATCCCAGGAGGTAGGCCCCGCCACGCCACACCTGCACCCACCGTCGACCCGACGTCACAGGAGATGCCCTCTCTGCGTACCCCTCGGGGGCAGCGTCCCTTCGCGTTCCCGACACGGCGTCGAGTCTGCCCGGTGGCCGCCGCCCGCGGCACTACAGCCAGCTGTACCTCGCATCCGGTAGTACGGGGTATCGGTATTCGACGACGCGGAAATCTAGCGTCGGAAGCATGAGGTTGACCAGCAGGAACCCATCGAGACGACGCGTGGCGCCGGTCGAGGCCACCGCGACCGACTCGCCATACCCGGGTGCGATGCCGGCATTTGCAACGCAATCGTATGCAGTGCGATTGGATTCGGTGTCGAAGGAGTACGGGGCGGGGAAGAACACGGTACGCGCTCTCGACGGGGTGACAGCCGGATTCCCGCGCGGTACGTTCACCGCCGTCATGGGCCCGTCCGGGTCCGGCAAGAGCACCTTTCTGAACTGCGCGGCCGGTCTGGACCGGCCGACATCGGGCCGGGTCGTGCTCGGTGACACGGAGCTGTCCAGCCTGTCGGAGACCGAGTTGACCGAGCTCCGGCGGGACCGGATCGGGTTCGTCTTCCAGGCGTACAACCTGCTCGGTGCGCTGACCGTGGCGGACAACGTCACGTTGCCTGTCCGATTGGCCGAGAGACCGGTCGATCCCGAGCAACTGGCGAGTGTCCTCGCCGCGGTCGGGCTCGCCGAGCATCACGACCGCCGCCCGAGCCAGCTCTCCGGTGGCCAGCAGCAGCGGGTGGCGATCGCCCGAGCGCTCATCAACCGGCCCGACCTGGTGTGCGCCGACGAGCCGACCGGCGCGCTGGACAGCCGCAGCGGCCGCCAGGTCCTGGCACTGCTCAGAAAGATCGTCGACGACCTGGGGCAGACCGTGCTGATGGTCACGCACGATCCGGTCGCGGCCGCCCAGGCCGACACCGTGGTGTTCCTCGCCGACGGCCGACTGGCCGGTGAGATGACCCGACCGTCCGCCGAGCAGATCGCCGAGCGGATGACTCACCTGGGGGAGCCGTGAGCCGCCGCGTGATGTCGAAGCGCATGCTGGCGCTGGCATGGAGCACGGTCAAGGGACGCAAGGGCGGGTTCGTCGCGGCATTCGTCGCGGTGCTGTTCGGCTCGGCGGTGATCACGGCCTGCGGGATCCTGCTGGAGAGCAGCGAACGCTCGGGCGTGCCCACCGAGCGCTACCAAGCTGCCGACCTGGTGGTGGGCGCCCCGCAGGCACTGCCGATGGCCGACGACGTGGATCCCCGGTTCGGCGAGCGGGCCACTTTGCCGGCCGACCGGGTCGGCGACATCGCGCGAGTTCCTGGCGTCCGCGCGGCGATCGCCGACGTCAACGTGCCGGTCAGCCTCGTGACGGCGGACGCCGACGTGCTCGCCGGGCCGGACAGCACCCCCGCGCTGGGGCATGGCTGGCAGTCGGCCGCGCTCGGCCCGTTCACCACGAGCGCCGGCCAGGCCCCGACCCGGCCGGACGACGTGGTGCTGGACTCCGCGCTGGCCGAGCGGGCCAGCGTCACCGCCGGCGCGTCGGTTCGACTCGCGGTCGGCTCAAACACGTCGACCTACCGGGTGACCGGCATCGTGAGTCTGCCAGGAGGCGAACTCGCCCGGCAGTCCGCACTGTTCTTCACCGATGACCGGGCCCGGGAACTGACCGGCCAACCGGACCGGGTGGACGCGATCGGCGTGCTGGCCGCACCCGGTATCAGTGCCGACGAGCTGGCAGGCGCCATCGAGGCGGCAGTCGCCGATGTGGTCGTCCACACCGGCAGTGACCGGAGCGAGGCCGAGTTCCTTGACATCGGCAGCACGCGTTCGTTCATCAGCGAGCTGTCCCTGGCGTTCGGCGGCAGCATGGTTCTCGTGATCATGATCGTCGTGGCGAGCACACTCGCTCTGTCCGTTCGGCAGCGGCTGCGGGAACTGGCGCTGCTGAGGGCGATCGGCGCGACCCCGAAGCAGGTGCTCGGCATGATCGCCGCAGAGACCATGGTGGTGGGCACGCTCGGAGCAGTGCTCGGGGTGATTCCGGGCGTCGGACTGAGCTTCCTCTTCCGCGAGACCTTGATCCTGGCCGGCGCGGTTCCGGACGACTTCGAACTGTCGATCAGCCCGCTGCCGGTACTCGCGACGATGGTGTTGTGCCTGATCGGCGCCCGTTTGGGAGGCTGGATAGCCGCCCGGCGCGCGGCCAAGCTCACGCCGGTGGACGCGCTCGGCGAGGCCGCCGTGGAGCCACCCAAACTCGGCTGGCTCCGGTTGACCGTCGGCTTGCTGCTGATCCCCGCCGGTCTCGCCATGGCGGTCGTGCTGCCGTGGGTGCTACCCGGTGAAGGGGCCGCTGAAAGCGCGGCCTTCTCGGCGTTCCTGCTCGTCTTCGCCGTCGCGCTGCTGGGGCCGCGGTTGCTCGACGGTGCCGTCACCGTGCTGGGCCCCGGGCTGAACCGCAGGTCGGGCGCCAGCGGGTTCCTCGCGACCGCGAATGCGCACGCCAACTCGCGGCGGCTCGCCGCGGCGACCACTCCTCTGATCATGGGTATCACCCTGGCCGCCGGGCAGCTCTTCAGCGGGACGACCGCGAGTTCGGCCGCGCGGGATCAGGCCGCAGACGGACTGCGCGCGGACTACGTCGTCACGTCCACGTCCGCCGGCGTGTCGCCCGAGGTCGCGGACGTGCTCCGGGACGTGCCCGGCGTCTCGGCGGTGACCCCGGTCGTCCGTACGCGGACGCTGGCGACCTTCGGATCGAGGGACAGCCCTCAGATCAGGACCTACTCGGCCCAGGGGGTCACCGGTGACCAGCTCGCCGAGACCATGGATCTCGCCGTTCTCGAGGGCGATGTCGCGGATGTGCAGGGCAACACGGTGGCGTTGAGCCGGATCGTGGCGGGCACCCTCGGCGCCGATCTCGGCGACACCGTCGACCTCCATCTCGATGACGGCACGCCGATCAAGCCCACGGTGGTCGCGCTCTACGAGAGAGGACTCGGCCTCGGTGACGTCACGCTGCCGCACGACCTCGTCCTCGAACACACCACCGACCGCCTGGACTTCGCGGTGCTGGTCACGGCGGCCACGGGAACCGGCGTCGGGGCACTCGGCGATGCGTTGCGATCCGCCGTCCAACACCTCCCGACCATCCAGGTCAACAACCGCGAGTCGTTCGTCGCCGCGCAGAGCGCTGCGGCCGCCGGCGAGTCGACGGTCGGCCTCATCCTCAACGCGGTCCTGCTCGGCTACCTCGCGATCGCCGTGGCGAACACCCTGGTGATGGCGACCGCCGCACGCTTTCGCGAATTCGCCCTGCTCCAACTGGTCGGGGCCACCCGTCGCCAGGTGTTCGCGATGATGCGCAGCGAGACGAGGATCATCGTCGTCGCAGCCGTGCTCATCGGTACCCTGGCTGCGATCCCGTCATTGATCGGCACGAGCATCGGACTGACCAGGACGCTGATTCCGTCCATCCCACCGCTCATCTACCTGGGAATCGTCGCGGTCGCCGCGCTGCTCGGCTGGGCCGCCATCATGAACTCGGCTCGGATCGCCATGCGGTCGCAGCCGGTCGACGCGATTGGCGTTCGCGAGTGACGCCAGCGGCACTACAGCCAGCTGTACCACGTATCCGGTGGTACGAGGTATCGGTCCGCGTCGACGCGGCTCCTAACGTCGACGGCATGAGATCGAACAGCAGAAAACTTTCGAGGCGGCGGGTCGCGCTGGGTGCGGCGGCGGGACTTGTCGCCCTCACGTTCACGGTCACCGGGCTCGACCAGGCCGAAGGATCGGTGGCCGGTTCCGGCCACGCCGGCGGCCGGTTGCAACGGGACACCGACGCGATCCACGCCCTCGGGGTGACCGGCGTTCAAGCCCGGGTGACCACCTCCGACGGCCGGCACCTCGTCGCCACCAGCGGCGTCGCCGACCGTGCCACCGGACGTCCGATGCCACCCAACGGACGCTTCCGGATCGCGAGTGTCCGCAAGGCGTTCGAAGCCACCGTCGTCCTGCAACTGGTCGAGGAACATCGACTGTCCCTCGACGACACCGTCGAGCGGTGGCTGCCCGGCGTGGTCCGCGGCAACGGCAACGACGGCCGCCGGATCACCGTGCGCCAGCTCCTGCAGAACACCAGCGGGATCCACGACGACCTGCCCGGCTACACGACGCCCGAGGAGTACCTCCAGCAGCGACACGACGTGTACACCCGCGAGCAACTCGTGGCGCGGGCGATGAACCACCGGCCGGACTTCGAACCCGAAGAGGGCTGGGCCTACTCCAACACCGGCTTCGTCCTGGTCGGCATGATTATCGAGCGGGTCACCGGCCGTTCTCTGCAACAGGAGGTCACCGACCGGATCGTCGGTCCGCTCGGGCTGCACCACACCACCTGGCCCGGGACCTCGCCGTTCCTGCCCCAGCCGCACGCCCAGGCATACCAACTGTTCGAGACCGGTGAGCTGGTGGACGTCACCGAGCAGGTTCTCGTGGACCCCGACTCCATGGTCTCCAGCACCCGGGACCTCGACCGGTTCTTTCGTGCGCTGCTGGGCGGCCGGCTGCTGCGCCCCGCACAACTGGCCGACATGAAGCGAACCGTCGAGATCAACGAGGACATCAACGCGATCTGGCCGGGCGGTCTCTACGGGCTCGGCCTGGTCAGCCGCCCGCTGCCCTGCGGGGGCGTCTACTGGGGCCACGACGGCGGCGACGGCGGCTACATCACGGTCACCGGCGTCACCGACGACGGCCGGCGCAGCGCCCTGGTGTCCATGTCCGCCTCGCTCGGCGATTCGCTGGACAGCCTCCTCCAGCAGCAACGCGGTGCCGACCTGCTGATCCAGAACGCTCTGTGCGGCCGGGTGTAACCGAACCGCACAGCGTGTCGTGAACGAGAGCCCTGACCGGCGATGGCCACGCCGGTCAGGGCCCGGCGCGCCTGCACTTGACTGTACGACGCAGCGTTACGCCGAGCTGGCCCGGTTGCCGCCCGGGCGTGCCGACGAGCGGATGTTTCGGCCGCGCTGGCCCCGGGGCCGCCGCCGAGGCGCGTGGCCCGGCCGCGCTGTGGTCAGTTTCCTTTCACGCAGAACTCGTTGCCGTCGGGATCGGCCAGCACGACAGTGCCGTCCGCACCGACCTTGAGCCGAGTGGCCCCGAGGGAGACCAGCCGGTCGACTTCCGCTTGCTGGTCACCGCCGGCCGGGGCGAGGTCGAAGCGCTGCGGGTTCCGCACCTCCTTCTCGGCCACGGGTGGGCCTCCCCACGCGACCTTCGTGCCGCCGTGCGGTGACTGGATCGCGGTCTCCTGGTCCTGGTCCCATACCAGCGGCCAGCCCAGCGCCTCGCTCCAGAAGAGGCCGACCTCCCGGGTGCCGTCGCAGGCGAGTTCCCCGAGCAGGCCGCACCCGGCGAGGAAGGCGTTGCCTGGCTCGATCACGCAGAACTCGTTGCCCTCGGGGTCGGCCAGGACGACGTGCCCCTCCTCGGGGCGCTGCCCGACGTCAAGGTGGCTGGCGCCGAGCCTCAGCGCCGTGGCCACCGTGTGCTGCTGGTCGTCGTGGCTGGCGCTGGTCAGGTGAAGGTGCATGCGGCGGTTCGGTCCCACCCTTTCCGCGCGGCTCGGGACGAACCGGAGGCTGAGCTGGCCGTCTTCGCCGGGCAGGAGCGCGCCACCGGCGTCCTCGACGACCTGCCGGCCGAGCATGCCGGCCCAGAACTGCGCCAGGCGGGCCGCGTTGTGCGCATCGAAGTTCACCGTCAGCAGTCGCGAGATCATCGCATCACAGTAGGCAGGGGCCAGCCGGGCAACAAGGTGATTAGCCGGCCTGCTCCCTGCCGGCTGGCCCGCCGTGCGTCGTGCCGACACGGCGCGCACCATGGCGGGGGACGTAGCGCAGCAGGACGTCACTGGTGCGGGAGGGTTCCGTGTCCGGCGCTCGCGCTGCCGGTGCTGTTCCTGCTCAGCATCCTGACCGTGCCGGTGTTCGGCCCCGATCCCGCGCGAGGCACCCGATGGTTCTGGTGGTACGGACCACGGCGCGTACTCGGTGATTGGTACGTACCTCACGACGCCGGCAGTTGACAGCTTCAGCCCGGCCGCTGGCGTCTAGGGTCGGCGCCATGATTCGAGCGGAGATTCTGGTGCGGCAGGGTGAGGACTTCATCGTGGACGACGCCACGGAGACGCGGTATCAGCTGGCCTCTGTGAGCAAGCAGTTCACCGCGGCTGCCGTGCTCTTGCTCGTCGAGGACGGCGTGCTGGTCCTCGACGATCCCGTTGGTCGTTGGATCGACGGCTGCCCGGAGGAGTGGCGAGACATTACGCTGCACCACCTGCTCACCCACACCTCCGGCCTCGGCCACTGGGACGACTATCCCATGATCGACCTAGCTCAGCGGGTTGAGCCCGGCGAACTGCTGAAGACCTTCCACTGCGTACCACTCAAATACGCGCCGGGCGAGGGCTGGAGCTACAGCAGCCCGGCGTACGTGCTGTTGGCGCACGTCGTCGAACGGGCCGCCGATACGCCCTATCGAGTCTTCCTGGCAGACCGCATCTTTGATCACCTTGGTTTGACCAGGACGTTCGCGGGAGCGCCCGGTGTGCGGCCGGACCTGGCGCTCGGTCACGACGCTGAGGGCCAGCCGTTGCCGACGTGGGAACTGGACGTGGTAGGCATGGGAGCCGGAGACGTGTGGTCGACGGCCAAGGACGTGTTGGCCTGGCTCGATGCCCTCCAGGGCGGCCATCTGCTGACCGAGCCGCACCGCACGCTGATGTTGACCGAACGGGCGCGGACCGGCAAGGGCCCGGATGACAGCGGTTACGGCTACGGAGTCTTCGTCGGTGAGCTCAACGGCCGACGGTGGTGGCACCACAGCGGCCACAACGCGGGCTACAAGGCGTTCACCGGCAACATTCCGGAACTGGGTCGGCGCATCGTGGTCCTGAGCAATACCGAGGCGACGGACGCCAGCGTGAAGCCGCTGCTCGCACAGATCAGGCACTTCGAATCACAGCGGCCGTCCTGATCCGGAAGACCCTACCGAGGCCAGCGGCTGGCATCCGCCCATCGGCATGTGTGGACGTCTGGGCCTGCCAGGGCGACGTACTATGACCTGCCTCGGACAAAGCTCACCACGGTCTGGCTCAGACCTGTCATAGGCCCGTGTGAAGATCGTCGCCGTGACTGGATGGGTCTACAACGACCGCCCTGAGGGCGTCAGGTTCCTGGCCGAGCGGATTGCGGAGCCGGGCCGTGGGGAGATCGAGGCCGAGATCTGGGACTGGGTCGTGCGTGGCCAGGATGACGCCGACGAGTTCGTCGATTTCTTCGACGAGGACGAGCAGCGCCACGGTGCCACCGACGAGGAACTCAGGGTGGCGTACGAAAAGGCTTTGGTCGCTCGGCGCGAGCAGCAGCGTGAGTGGAGTGAGGTGCGGAGCAACCTCACCCGAGCCTTCGTCGATCTCAACGAGCTCGGCGTGTTGGCCAGGGAGAACTTCAGCTGCTGTGGCACCTGCGCGGCCGCTGAGATCCACGACGAGCGGGACGACTCCCGGCACTGGCACGGGTACCTCTGGTACCACCAGCAGGACACGGAGTCGCTGCTCGCGAGCGGGGACGGCGAGGTCTACCTCGGCTACGGCGCCTATCCGCCAGCGGATTTCGACGAGGTCGCCTATGCCGCCCTGTCGGAGGCCGAACAGCAGGCCCGCTACCAGGCCGACCTGGAGCGGCTACTGGACGAGATCGTCTTTCCGGTGCTTCGCAGGTACGGCATGCGGGTGGAGTGGAACCGCAAGCAGTCGAGGCGGATCCGGGTGACCGGCGCCCAGTGGTACGCGCCATTGATCTGAAACCCACCCTCTCGCGTTCCTGGCTGGGTGGTGGTCGAACTCGCGGTGGTGGACGCCTGCCGATGGCGGGGGCCATCGGCGGGCGTTCGCCACGGCCACGCGACAAACCCTCGCGGCAGTGGCGAGGGTCATCGCCACTGCCTTGGCGCTGCCCGACGCGCAGTGGGAAGCCCTGGCCGCTCAGCGACGGCCCACAAGTGAGGCGGTCGCGCTCGTCATGGTTACCGTCACCGAGCACCGCGAGCTGGGAAGGTCTACTTCGGCGGGGTCGACCTCATGGGTCAGGCGCGGGTTGAGCCGTCCGTACCGGGGATGGCTGACCAGGCGAGCCTGCCGCCGATGATCGTGGCGGCAACCCGAGTCGAGAACCGATGACCGGAGAACGGTGTGTTCCGGGCCAGGCTGGCTAATCGGGCCGCGTCGACCGTCCAGTCGGCGTCGGTGGAGACCAGGCACAGCGTGGCGGGCATGCCCACCTGGAGCGGATCCCCGCCGCCGACAGCTGTTCCGCCGATCACCGCGGGCCGGATGGCCATCGCCTCGGCCAGGCGGCGCCACGACATGAGGCCCGTGCGCACCATGGTCTCCGCGACGACCGGCAGCGCGGTCTCCAGTCCCAGCATGCCGGGTGGCGCCTCGCACCAGGGACGGTTCTTGGCGGCGGCGGGGTGTGGCGCGTGATCGGTGGCGACCACGTCGATGACTCCCTCGGCGAGCGCTTCCCGCAGGGCCGTCACGTCCTGGGCGCTCCGCAGCGGCGGGTTGACCTTGTAGCGGGTGTCACCGGTGCGTACCAGTTCGTCGGTGAGCAGGAGATGGTGCGGGGTGACCTCCGCGGTGACCGGCCAGCCCCGCGATTTGGCCCAGCGGATTATCTCCACGCTGCCGCGCGTCGAGACATGGCAGATGTGCAGCGGGGTGTCGTCCGCGCCCGCCAGCACGCAGTCCCGGGCGATGATCGCCTCTTCGGCGACGGCGGGCCATCCGGGCAGGCCCAACTCGCGGGCGACCGTGCCGTCGTTGGCCTGGGCGTTCGGGCTCAGCGGCGAGGACTGGGCGTGCTGGGCGATGAATCCGCCGACGTCGGCCGCCCGGCGCAGCGCCTGTCGCATCAACGCGGGGTCCTCCACACACCGGCCGTCGTCGGAGAACATCCGGGTGCGGGCGGCCGAGGCGGCCATCGCCTCGATCGGTGCCAGCGTGGTGCCGTCGAGGCCGACGGTGACCGCGCCCACGGGCCGTACCTGGCAGTGTGCGCTGCGTTCGGCCACCTCGGCGACGTACTCCACGCGTCGCGGATCATCCGCCACCGGCTGGGTGTTCGCCATGGCGGACACCGTCGCGTAGCCGCCCTTGGCCGCCGCGAGCGTGCCGGTGGCGATTGTCTCCGCGTCCTCCGCACCGGGCTGACGCAGGTGGGTGTGCAGGTCGGTGAGCGCAGGCAGAGCGATCAGGCCGTGACAGTCGATGCTGTGGACGGCGGGTCCCCGCCCGGCGGGATCGAGCGCGGCGATCCGGCCGCTGTCGATCAGCAGGTCCACCGGTTCCTCGCCGTATGGTCGTACGCCCCGCAGCACGGTGGGTGGCAGCAGCGGTTGCCTTGACAGCGGGTGCAGGTTCCAGCCGGGCTCAGTCATCCGCGGATCCCCACCTGAACACCGGCCCGTCCAGGCACACCAGGGGAGCCTCAGTCCCCGTGCTCCGCTGCCCCGAGGAGCAGCCGTGGCAGTACCCGAGGCCGCACGCCATGTGCGCCTCGACGGACACCTGCACCTCCGCATCCCACCGTCTTCCGAGGTCGGCGGCGAGATCGGTCAGCCGTTGCGAACCGCAGGTGAGGATGAGCTGCGGAGGATCGGCGTCCAGCGTCGAGGTGAGCAGGGTGGACAGGAAGTCCGGCGCACTGGTGTCGTCCGCGTCGGTGACCTGGTGCAGGTGCTCGACACCGCCTCGGCGCAGGATGTCGGCGCCGATCAGCGCACCGGGATGGCGGGCACTGATGACGGCGACGGTCGTACCGCCACGGCGGGCGTTGACCGCGGCGACCATGGTCAGCGAACAGGTGCCGATGCCCCGGCCCAGCAGCAGTACCCGGCTGGTCGCGGGGGAGAGGTGAAACCCCTGCCCGAGCGGACCGGTCGCGAGCATGGTCTCGCCGACGGCGAAGGTGGCGAGCCGGCGCGTACCGCCGCCGACGACGCCGTACACCACGTCGAACGTGCCGTGTTCGGGTGCGGTGTCGTAGATCGCCATCGGCCGCGGCAGGACGGGGGCGGTTTCGTCGGCGCGCGCCGCCGTGAGCATCACGAACTGGCCGGGTTGGGCCAGGGTGGCGATGGTCGGGGCGTGCAGGCGGAGGAACCGGTACCGGTCGCCGACCGGTTCGTGGCGCAGGACCGGCGCGTGGTGCCAGGTGGGTGGGGGCCGGTGCGCCGGCGGCAGGTCGAGCGGGACGAGCCGCCCGCTGGTGGTGTTCAGCATGCCCCCTCCGTCGGTGATGTCGTGGTCAGCTCGTGATCGAGGGCGAGCAGGCTTCGGGCGAGCAGGTCGGTTCCGGCGGCGAGATCCGCGCTGCTTGTCCACTCCTCGGGGACGTGACTCAGCCCGGCCCGGCTCGGCACGAAGATCATTCCTGCGGGCACCACCTTGTTGATCATCTGGCTGTCGTGGCTGGCGCCGCTGGGCAGGACCCGGTACGTCGTACCCGTGGCGGTGCAGGTCTCGGCGATCCGGCGGCGCAGCCAGATCGGCAGCACCACCGGGGAGGCGTCGCCGAGCAACTCGATGTCCAGGCCAACCCCGCGTCGCTCGCAGATGGCGCGGGCCCCGTGGATCAGCTCGGTCGCCGTCGACCGCTGCCGGTCGCTGTCCACGTCGCGGATGTCCACGTAGAGCCGAGCCTCGCCGGGGATCGTGGTGATCGATCCCGGTTCGAGTTCCAGTCGGCCGACCGTGGCCCGGGTACCGTGGTGCCTGGGGTCGGTTGCGATGCTTTCGGCGAGGAGCGTGATCTCCGCCGCGGCCATCATGGCGTCGGCCCGCTGGTGCATCGGCGTCCCGCCGGTGTGCGAGGCACGGCCGTGCAGGTCGAGGCGGAACCGGGTGCTGCCGGAGATGAGGTCGACGATGCCGATGGGCACGTCCTGGGCTTCGAGCACGCCACCCTGCTCGATGTGCAGCTCCACGAACGCCGCCCAGTCGTCCGCGCGCCAGCGCGCTTCCTCGAGGCGGCTCGGATCGAGACCGACGGCCCGCATGGCCTCGGCGAGACTCACTCCGTGGACGTCCCGCCGGTCGGCCAGATCGGACGAGCTCAGCAGGCCCGCCGCGATCCGGCTACCGGTGCACGCCTGGCCGAACCGCGCGCCCTCCTCACCGGCGAACGCCACGAACCTGATCGGGTGGGTGTGCCGTACGTCCGCCTCGACGAGAAGCCGGGCGACCTCCATGGCGGCCACCACCCCGGCTATGCCGTCGAACCGTCCGGCCCGCGGCACGCTGTCCAGGTGGGAGCCGGTGCCGATGGCGGGGGCGGGTCCGGCATCGCCGGGCCGTTCGGCGTAGCTGTTGCCCGCCGCGTCGGTCCAGGTTCGCAGGCCCAGCGCGGAGAGCTGGTCGGTGAACATCCGGTGCGCCGCGCGTTCCAACGGGGTGTACGCGAGTCGCGTCACGCCGTCGGTGCTCTCGCTGATCTCGGCGAACTTCGCCAGCAGGTCGGCCAACCGGCTGGCGTCGGCCAGGGGCAGGGCGACGTCGACGGTGTCCAGGCTCATCGCGGTGTCCGCGAGATGGCTGCGGCGGTGACGACCGGGGTGCCGTCAACCGCTGCCAGGACCGCGTCGGTGACGGGTAGCGCCGCCGCGACCGCCACCACCTCGGCCTGGGCGTGGGCGAGCAGGAGTCGGAGCGCCGGCAGCGCCGACATGTCGTGCCAGGAGGCGGCGAGAAGCGCGACGCGTGCTCCGGGGGGCGGGGGCGGGCTCAGCGAGAGCAGCCCGGAGTCTTCGTAGATGCGTACGGTGGGAAGGTCCAGCTCCCGGGAGACGACGTGGGCCAGCACGCCGTCGTCGAGGTTGTCCCGCACGACCACCACCGTCGGGGTGTACGGCCGCAGCGCGTCGGCGATCGCCGTGCTGACGAGTTCGACGGCCGCCGCGGCACCGGCACGGTCGGCTGTGACCGCCTGGTGGAGTTCGTCGACAGCTGCGGCGAGCTGGCTCGCCGGTGTTGGGTGAGTGTTCATGGCGTTCGTGGCGCGGTGACCCTCGGCGTTGGCCATGGGGAGGAAGCGCCGTCCCCCTTTCAGGAACCAGTGGACTGACAGCGGTCGGAGTTCGGGTGCAGCGGTGGAAACTGGGTCACGCTGGTTGTACGTCGACTGTGCCCTGGCGGTCCCGGACCCGCGGCTGATCGGGGATGTGCAGGTCCGCTGGGGTGAACAGGGCCCGGACGGGGCAGCGGGCCGCAGCCTCGCCCTGGCCGCCGCTGCGGTCGACGGCCGCCAGTACGGCGGGCACCACCGCGCCGCGGTCCCGAAGCGCGTGGACGGCGGTGGTGGCGCGTGAGCCGGACATGATCACGTCCTCGACGAGGACGACGCGTTCGCCCGCGTGCAGTTCCCCCTCGATCTGCGTCGGGCGGTCGCCGGCGGCAGGGGTGGGGACCACCGCGAAGGGCAGACCGGTCTCCAGGGACAGGGCGGTGACGAGGGGTGCCACCTCTGCCCGGCCGGCCAGCCGGTCCGTCGTGGCGTCCAGCAGGTCGGCCATCAGGGCGGCCATCCGCCGCAGGATCGTCGGGCGGGTCTCGAACAAGAAGACATCTATGTAGACGTCGATCGGGCCGGCCGGTGCGAGGGTGAACTCGCCGGGCAGGCACGCCGCGGCGCGCAGATCACGGGCAAGTTCCAGCCAACGTTGGTGGCGGTTCTGGAAGGCGGTCGTGTCGCCGGTGCCGATGGTGCTGGGTGCGGCTCTGTTCATGGGGTCCCTCGGTAGGTTGCGGTGCTGTCCGTCTGGTCGGCTTCGGTGATCGGCGGTGACGGGGTGAATTCGCTGCTGTAGCCGAGTTCGGCGCTGAGCCGGGCCGCCGTGGCGAGCACCAGATGAGTCGCCCGGGCCCGGGCGACCGGATCACGCATCCGGTCGGCGGCCGCAGCGAGCGTGATGCTCGCGCACGTCGCGCCGGTGGACGAGCGAACGGGCGCGGCCACCGCCCACACGCCTCGGTCCAGTTCGTCGTCGCAGACGTCGTAGCCTCGGGCCCGGACGACCGCGAGGTGTTCGATCACGGCGTCCGGGGTGGCCGGGGTGTCCGGGGTGAACGCGGTGAGCGGCCGTTCCGCGAGCAGCGCGCGGACGATGTCGGTGTCCATGTCGGCGAGGAGAGCGCGGGCGGACGCCGCCGCGTGCAGCGGCATTTCCTGGCCGATCCGGACGAACAATCGCAGCGGGTGGACGCTCTCGATGAGAGCGATGCAGACCACCCGGTTGCCGACCAGTTCGGCGAGGAACACCGTCTCCCCGGACTCGGCGGCCGCGGCGAGCACCGCAGGGTGCGGGGCGACCAGTGTGGAGGTACGGCGGCTGTTCTGCTCGGCCAGTTGACGGGCGGCGGGGCCGAGGAAGTAACGGCGGTTGACCGGGGATCGGGTGACGAACTCCTGTTCGGCCAGGACCGCCAGCAGCCGGTGCGCGCTGCCGAGCGGGATGTCGAGCGTCTCGTGCAGGTCCTTCATGCTCATCCCGTCGCCGTGACGGGCGAGGGTCCGCAGTATCTCCAGCGCTCTGACGACCGGTTGCACGCTGTCTCCTTCGAATTGGCTCGACGGGCTCAGACCCGTAGTGAGCCGACGACTTCCGAGACGGACATGGTGCCCGATGCGGCCAGCAGCGGCCCGAGCTCCCGCACGATCTCCGCCATGGCGTACGGGCGGGCGAAGTTGGCCGTCCCGACCTGGACTGCGCTCGCCCCGGCGAGGAGGAACTCCAGGACGTCCCGCGCCGAGCTGATGCCGCCGCAGCCGATGACCGGGATGCCGACCGCGCGGGCGGCCTGCCAGACCAGGCGCAGCGCGATCGGTTTCACCGCGGGCCCGGACAGTCCGCCGACGCCGTTGCCGAGTACGGCCGTACGGCGGGCGGCGTCCACGCTCATTGCCGGGAAGGTGTTGGCCACTGTGATGGCCGTGGCGCCGGCGCGCTCCGCGGCGCGGGCGATGTCCACGATCGACGTCACGTTCGGGGTGAGTTTGACGAACACCGGTACGTGCGAGCGGGCCACCACACCGGACACGACCCGTTCGACCGTGGCCGCGTCGGTGCCGATGGCCAGGCCGCCGTGTTCGAGGTTGGGGCAGGAGACGTTCACCTCGAGCGCTGCGGCGCCGTGGCCGGCCAGTTGCTCCGTCGCCGTCCAGTACTCCGCCACGGTCAGCCCGCCGACGCTGATGATGGTGGGCACGTTGGTGGCGAGGTAGCGGGGGAGTACGCGGGAGCGGAACTCGTCGATACCAGGGCTGGGGATGCCGACGCTGTTGAGCATCCCGTCGGGAGTCTCGGTGATGCGGTGTGCGGGATTGCCGGAGCGCACTGCGGCGAAGACGGTCTTCGTGACCAGCGCGCCCAGCTCGTCCAGCGGCACCAGCGTGCCGAGCTCCGGGCCGAAACAGCCGGAGGCGGGCATGACCGGGTTGCTCAGCCGGATGTCACCGAGAGTGACAGATAAATCGATGCTGGTTCGTTGTTCCTGGGTCCAGAACCGAGCTCTCGAGTCGGTCTCGCCGCCCTGGATGGCGACTGAAATACCCGAGTTGCCGGTTGAGGCATGCAGTCTCGTTTCCACGACGCGGATGTACCTCTTCCGTCTGGGAAGAGTCGACTATGCGTCACCGGCCGTGGTTCGTCAAGGGGTGGAGCCGTTGCCCCGGGAAGCGCCAGAGCCTTCCGCGCAGCTCTGAGAGCCAGCGCGTTTCAGCATGTGGAAAGCAGTGTGGTCACGTGCTGTCCGCTAGCCGTGATGCGGGCTTCCCGCCGGAGGGCTTCCTCGTTCCGGCTACTCAGCGCAGTTTCCGGGACCGCTGACCCGGTCTGGAGGGCGCGCTCCAGAGCGCCGTGAGTGCCCAGGCGGCCGGGTGGCTTCCGACTGACCGAAGTTAAGTTTCTGTTTCGCCGGGCGACGGTCACGCGTGCCGGTGACGCCAACGAGCGCTGGCCGGGGCCGAGGTTATCAACACGTATTGACTACCCCGTGTGATGGACGTATCTTCGGCTCTCCTTCCCCCGGAGGTGTTCATGAAGGTGACTCGAGCCGATGTGGCCAGGCGGGCGGAGACCTCGCCGTCGGTGGTCAGCTATGTGCTCAACGGCGGTCCACGCCCGGTCGCACCGGCCACCCGGGCCCGGGTCGAGGCAGCCATCCGGGACCTCGGATACCGCCCGAACCGCGTGGCCCAGGCGCTCCGCCGTACCCGCAGCGGCTTCCTCGGCCTGTTGATGCCGGACGGCGGCAACCCCTTCTTCGCCGAGCTGGCCAACGCCATCGAGACCGAGGCGGCACGCCGCGGAAAGCTGCTGTTCCTGCTGCACTCCGACGGCGGCGAGGAGGGCGAGCGACTCGCTGCCATGGGGGATGTCCGGGCCGAGGGGGTGCTGTGGGTGCCGCACCACGAGAGCTCGTCGACCGCATCCGCCCTGGCCAACTCGCCCTGCCCGGTGGTGGTCCTCGACCGGGTGCCGGCCGACGCGGCGACCGGGTACGACTCGGTCGCGGTGGATCACCATCAGGGCGCCCGGCTGGCCACCAGCCATCTGGTCGAGCACGGCTTCCGGCAGGTGTCGTGCCTGTCCGGCCCGAGCGAGACCATCGTCGGGCGCGACCGGACGTCCGGTTGGCGGCAGGCGCTGGCCGACCACGGCATCACCGAAGGCGTGTGGGAGGTACCGGCGGACTTCACGCCGGAGGGCGGACGGGCGGCCGGGAACGAACTGCTCGACCGGTTGACCCTTCCGGCCGCCGTCTTCGTCGCCTCGGACCGGCAGGCGCTCGGCCTGCTGCGCGCCGTGCGCGAACGGGGACTCGACGTACCGCGAGACATCGCCATCGTGTCCTTCGACGGTACGGACGTCAGCGCCTACACGACGCCACCGCTGTCCACCATGCGGCAGCCCCTGCCGGCGCTCGCGGCCGGCGCTCTGACGCTTCTCGAGGAGCGAATACGCGACCCGTACCGACCGGCGCGGCACATCGCCCTGCCCGCCGAGCCCGTCTTCCGAACAAGTTGTGGATGTGGACAGCTATGAGTGTGCCAACCGGAAACCCCACCGCCGAACGCCGTTCCCCACAGGCCGCGCAGGGAACTCTGCTGCGGCTGTCGCAGATCACCAAGGAGTACCGGTCCGACCGGGGCAAGGTGGTGCGCGCGCTCCACGAGGTGTCGCTCGACGTGCGGCAGGGCGAGATCCTCGCCATCATCGGCGCGTCCGGCTGCGGCAAGTCCACCCTGCTGCGGATCATGGCGGGCCTCGACACCATCACCTCCGGGCAGACGGAGTGGTCACGCCGGCCGACACCCGGCCGAGACATCGGTTACGTCTTCCAGGAGCCCGTCCTGCTGCCCTGGCGCAGCGTCTTGCGTAACGCCTGCATCGCGCCGGAGACGTTGAAGGAACCGCGGCAGCGGTACGAGCCTCGGGTACGCGAACTGCTGAGCCTGGTAGGACTGACCGAGTTCGCCGACGCGCTGCCGCGCGAACTCTCCGGCGGGATGCGGCAGCGGACCTCGATCGTGCGGGCGCTGGCCCACGATCCGATGCTGTTGCTGATGGACGAGCCCTTCGGCGCACTCGACCAGATCACCCGGGAGAAGCTGCACGACGATCTGCTCAACATCTGGACCGCGACCGGCAAGACCATCGTGTTCGTGACGCACAGCGTCGACGAGGCCACCTACCTCGCCGACCGGGTGGTCGTGCTCTCACCCCGCCCCGGTCGGGTACGCGCGATCCACGACGTGCCCCTGCCCCGGCCCCGTGACGCGCGGACGAAGCTCGATCCGCGCTTCGCCGAGTTCCAGGCCATGCTGCGGGGGGAACTGTGACGGTTCAGACCTCGACACCCGAGCCGGCGGCACCGCCCGTCGCGCCGCCGGGGGCACCGGTTGGTACGTCGCGACGGGGCCTCCTGCGACTCATGGGCAAGCCCTTCGCAGCGCTGCCGTACGTCCTCGTGATCATCGGCGCCTGGGGCGCGTACCAGGCGGTGGCGGACGTCCCACGGTATCTGCTCGCCAGCCCGACCGAGGTCGGATCGCAACTGCTGGACCTCGCGCGGACCGGAACGCTGTGGACCCACCTGGTGTACACGGTCCGTAACATCGGTGTCGGCTTCGCGATCGGGGCGGTGATCGGCGCCGCGTTGGGAGTGGCCGTCTCCCGGTCCCAGGTCGTCGACGCGATGCTCTCCCCGTTCCTGATCGTGTTCCAGGCGATGCCGAAGATCGCGCTCGCGCCCATGTTCGTGCTCTGGTTCGGCCTCGGCCTGACCAGCCAGTTCGTGCTCATCGTGAGCCTGTCCTTCTTCCCCATCCTGGTCGGTACCGCCACTGGGCTGCGGCAGGTGAACCCGGGCTACCGGGACCTCGCCACCATCGTCGGGCTGAACCCGGTAGCCAGACTGTTCCGCATCGACATCCGGGCAGCGTCGCCGTCGATCTTCGCCGCCGCCCGGGTAGCCGCCGTCGACGCCATGACCGGAGCGGTCCTCGCCGAGTGGATCTCCTCAAGCCAGGGACTCGGCTACCTCCTGGTCGAGGCCAACTCCTCCTACCAGGTCCCCATGCTGATGGCCTCGATCGTGGTGATCGTGGCTGTCGGACTCGCCCTCTACCAACTGGTCTCCTTCGTGGAGGCCCGCGCCCTGCGGTGGCGCGATCCCGTCACGGCCTGATCACACGACCTGTCCGTCGTGGCCAACCCCCATCGAACTGGAATACGAGGTACACCCATGCGCTCCATGACCCGGAGATCCCTCCTTGCCGGTATCGCCGCCAGCACCGTCATCGCCCTCACCGCCGGCTGCGGCGGCGTCGATGCCTCCGGCGGCGGCACCGACGGTGGCACGACCAAGGTCAGCATCCAGATCGACGGCGCCGCCGCCCCCTACTACGCGCCGCTGTACTGGGCCAAGGAACAGGGCTACTTCACCAAGCAGAACCTCGACGTCGAATTCCTGTACGCCGACGCCGCGACCATCACCAAGAACGTGGCCGCCAACAACGTCCAGTTCGGCTTCCCGAACGCCGACAGTGTGATCCAGGCGGTGGCCAACGGCGTGCCGGACCTCGTCGTGCACACCACGTACCAGCAGGGCATCGGCGCACTGCTCACCCTCGCCGACTCCGGCATCACCGACCCGGCCGACCTGAAGGGCAAGACGGTCGCGGTGACCAGCCTCGGCTCCCCGAACTACGTCCAACTGACGGCGATTGCCGCCTCGGCGGGCCTGGACGTGAAGAAGGACCTGACGGTCAAGGTCGTCGGTACCGGCGCCATCGTCTCGGCACTGCAGAACAAGCAGGTGGACGCGATCGTCTTCTCGCGGCTGCGCTACTACACCCTGCAGGCCGCCGGGGTGCAGGTCACCCAGATCCTGTCCAACCAGTACCTCCCGTCGTTCGGCAACGTCGTGATCACCGGCCAGCAGTTCGCCAAGGAGAACCCCAAGGCCGTCGCCGGATTCACCACCGCGCTGAACGCCGCGCTGCAGGACCTCATCGACGGCAAGCTGCCGCAGGCGGTCGAGATGTCCATCCAGAAGTACGCCACCAGCTTCGCCGGCCAGGAGAAGTCGGTCACCCAGGTGATGCAGGAAGTCTTCGTCAAGGACCTGTGGCAGAGCGACGCCACCAAGGCGCACGGGCTCGGCTACGGCGACCCGGCGGCCTGGCAGAACGCCGTGGACGCGCAGAAGAAGTACGGCCTGATCCAGGGCGACGTGCGGGCGTCCGACTTCGTGAAGGCCTCCTCGTGACCGAGCAGCGACTCGGCAAGCTACCGCGCGCCGTGCTCGGCACGGCGTCGGTGGCGGCCTTCCTGCTGGTCTGGCAGGGCTACGTCCACCTCGCGCACGTGCCCACATACACCCTTCCCGGCCCGATCGAGATCGTGACGTACACCTGGCGGATGCTCGCCGGCGAGCAGTTGCTCGTCCACCTCCGGGTGACCGGTGCCGAACTGCTGCAGGGGGTGGCGATCGGATTGGCGGTCGGTGTGCTCGCCGGGGTGGCGATGTCCCGATGGCGCTGGCTGGAACGAGCGGCCATGCCGCTGCTGGTGTTCATCCAGATCACCCCGAAGATCGCGATCGCACCGCTCCTGGTGCTGTGGCTCGGGCTCGGCGTGACCAGCAAGATCACCCTGGTCGCACTGGTCACGTTCTTCCCGGTGCTGGTCAACACGCTGGCCGGGCTGCGCGGCATCGGGACGAACTACCGCCACCTGTGTCAGGTGCTCGCGCTCTCCGGCCCACGGCGGTTCTTCCGGCTCGAACTGCCGATGACCCTGCCGCACATCGTGGTCGGGCTCCGCCTCGGTGCGCTGGCCGGGGTCACCGCCGCCGTGATCGGCGAGTTGATCGGCGCCCAGGGTGGGCTCGGATACCTGGTCGCGCAGAGCCAGGAGACCGACAACATCCCGCAGGCAATGGTCGGGCTGCTGCTGCTGAGCATGCTCGGGCTGGTCTCCTGGTCCGGTATCGGCGCCGTCGCGGCCTGGCTCGGCTCCCGGTTCGGTGTGACCGATGGCTGAGCCGCCGCGGAGCCGCCGTTGCCGGCGGGGGCCGGGACGATGACCGGGCCACCCCGGCGCATCGTGGTCGACACCGACGGAGGCGTGGACGACCTGGTGGCACTCGCCTGGTTGCTGCGCCTGCCGGATGTGGAGATACCGGCGATCATCGCCACCGGCGGGGGACGGTCCGCCGATGTCGTCGGGGCGGCGGTCACCCATGCGCTTCGCGCACTCGCTCCGGCCCGGCGGCCGTTGCTGCTGCGGGGCGCCGAGATCGACCCCGCCGCGCGGGCCGCGGTCCCGTCGGGCACGCGGCTGCACGGCGAGTACGGTCTCGGGCCGTTCGTCCCCACGCACGGCGCCGAGTTCGACGGCGACGTACGCGTCGACCCGTCACTGCCGGCGCACACCGACTACCTGGTGCTCGGCCCGTTGACCACCGCCGAGCGCCTCGCCGGGCAGGTGAGCCACTGGCCCGCGCACGTCCGGTTGACCGTGATGGGTGGGGCGTTCTCCCTGCCCGGCGTGGTGCGGGGCGCCGAACCGAACTTCGCCCGCGACCCCCGGGCCGCTCGGCACCTGTTCGCCGAGCCGCCCGGCCAGGGCGTACGGGTCGTGCCGACGGACGCGACCACCCGGGCGAGCTGCCCGCCGGAGGCCGTCCGGCGGGTGCTCGCCGGCGGCAACGGCTGGCCCGGGGTGCGCGCGCGAATGCTGGCGCACTACTGGTCCGGCACGGCCAGCAGATACTGCCACGACCTGGTGGCCGCAGCTGTCGTGGCGCGCCCGGAGGTGGTGGCGGTCGAGACGCCCGCCACGGTGGCCGTCGACGCGTACGGCCGCTCGGACATGACGCCCGAGGGGAACGTGGCCGTGACGGTGGTGAGCCGCCTCGACGACACGGCGTGGCGCGAGATCGTCCTGGCATGGGCGACGGACAGAGAGGCGACGGTGCGTTGAACGGCCCGAAGATCGCGGTGGTGGGCAGCGCCAACCTTGACCGCATGGTGGTGACCGACCGGCTCCCCGGGCCGGGGGAGACACTGACCGCCCGGGAGTACCGGGAGGGTGTCGGCGGTAAGGGCGCGAACCAGGCGATGACCATCGCCACCCTCGGTACGTCCGTCGGCTTCGTCGGATGCGTCGGCGCCGATGCCGCTGGTGAGCAGGTACGGCAGCGGCTCGCCGGCCGGGGCGTGGACGTGTCGGGGCTGGCGGTCGTCCATGACGTCCCCACCGGGACCGCGCTGATCACGGTGGACGGCGCCGGCGAGAACGTGATCGTGGTACACCCCGGGGCGAACGGCGCGCTGGACGCGGCCCGCGTCGACCGGCACCGGGACATGATCGCGACGGCAGCGCTCACCCTGATGCAGTGCGAGGTCGCGACGCCCGCCCTGGAGCGTGCCGCAGCGCTGGCCGGGGGCCTCCTGGTGCTGAATCCCGCGCCCGCAACTCCGCTTCCCGACGGCCTCGTACGCCGGGTGGATGTGCTGGTGCCCAACCGGGCCGAGTTGGCGGTCCTGGCCGGCACGTCCCTGCCAGAGAGCCTGGACGACGTGGCGAGCGCCGTCGGCAAGCTCGGGCTGGCGGCGACCGTCGTGGTGACGCTCGGGTCGCAGGGCGCGGCCGTGATAGAGCCGGACGGCCGGGTCGATCACGTTCCGGCGCTCCGTACCGAGGCCGTGGACACGACCGGCGCCGGCGACTGCTTCTGCGGAGCCCTCGCGACCGCCCTGGTGGCGCGGCCCGGCCGGGCCGTGGCGGACGCCGCCCGCTGGGCGGCCGTCGCGGCGGCGCTGTCGACACGTGGCCGGGGCGCACAAGGCGCGCTGCCGACCCTGGATGAGGTGTCCAGGGCGGCCTTCACCTCGTCGAGCCAGCCGGATCTGGTGGCGATCCCGCTGCTGGGTGCGTCTCCGGACCAAGAGGCATGACATGAGCAGGGACGGGCGCATGCATCAACGCCGAGACCTGAACATCTGACGGTCTTGGATCGCGCGGGACAAGGTGGTCGAAGAGCAGGCGGGTCACGGTTCGGCTGGCCCGCCTGTTCCTTCGCTGGGAACTATTCACACCAGCCACACCTTCGGCTCTGCCATGGTTTCCTCCAACCTTCGGTTCCACAGGCCCTCCCTTCGAAGGTGGCGCCGACGCCGACGTCGACGCGCCGGTACGGCAGCCGCCGTTCGAGGCGCCGCTGGTCGGTCGCACATTCCAAGCGCTTGCTTGACAAGCCGCCACTGTCGCCTTGAGACTCCAAGCATGTCTTTGGAATCGGACCCCGGGCGGCGGGTCGTCAGTGATCCGCTCGCACTGCGGGCGCTTGCGCATCCCTTACGTCTCAAGCTCTGTGCTCTCGTCGGTCGCGAGGGATCGCTCACCGCTGCGGCCGCCGCCCGGCAGCTCGGCATCAGTCAGGCGCTCGCATCGCATCATCTCCGGCAGCTTGCCAAGTACGGCTTTGTCGAACAGGCCGACGCCGGCGACAACCGCGAGCGGCCTTGGCGAATTACCGCTGTCTCGCACCGGTTTGAGGCGGCGGGCGGGTCGGCCGAGGCATGGGAATCGGTCGAGCTACTCGACCGCCATTTCGTCGAACAGGCCGCTGCCCAACTTGAGGACTGGCAGCAGCGCCGCGCTGACGAAGATCCGCGCTGGGCTGAGCACGCGGGCGTCTCGCAGAGTCTGCTCTACCTCACAGTGGAGGAGTTTGCCGAGCTCAAACAGCGGTGGGACGAGTTGGTGGCACCGCTCGCCCACCGTCGACCGGCCGGCGATGCAGGTAGCCGGCCTGTCGACGCGGTACCGGTGAATCTGACGCTCGTGGCCGCGCCGCTACGTCCGACGCCGTCGGGAGGACCCTGTCTGTCAGGCTGAGAGGAGACAGCCTTCCCGGGCGAGCTAGGCTCGATGGGAGACAGGAAGAGGATCATCGTGACACTACCTAACACGTC